>NZ_JBDYKL010000003.1:0-236643 GCF_040012415.1 Sanguibacter sp. 25GB23B1 | reverse complement strand
CCCCCCCCCCCCCCCCCCCCCCCCCCCCCCCCCCCCCCCCCCCCCCCCCCCCCCCCCCCCCCCCCCCCACGGGTGCAGCTGCCGTTCGGGGTACGGCTGTGGCACTGGCCGTCGGGTCAGATCTCGACCTTGAGCGCCTGGCGCCACTTGAGCGCGGTGCCCCCTTGCATGACGGCCCGCTGGTAGACCCGCTCGCCGAGGCGCAGCAGTGCGTAGGCCGCGACGATGCTCAGGCCGAGGGACGCGAGCGGCTCCCACAGCGGGACGTCGCCGTCGAGCATCCGGATCGGCATCGCGATCGAGGAGATCACCGGGACGTAGCTCGCGACCGTGAGCCACACGCCGTCGGCGAAGAGACCGACGAAGAGCGCGACCATGATGACCGTCGTGATCGGCCCGGTGTTCGACTGCAGGTCCTCGCTACGGCTCGCGAGCGAACCGAGGACCGCCCACACCGCCGCCAGCGCCGTGAAGCCGACGACGAAGAACGCGATGAACCAGCCCGACGCCCCGAGCAGCCAGCCGAGGTCCGACGCGACCCCCGTGACGTTGACCGCGACGAGCGCCACGAGGGCGAAGAGCGCGATCTGCGCGAAGGCGAGCAGCGAGTTCCCGATGACCTTGCCGTAGAGGAGCTGGCGGATGGGGATGGCTGTCGCGAGGATCTCGACCACGCGGTTCTGCTTCTCCTCGAGGACCGAGTTGGCGATCGCCATGCCGAAGATGATCGCAGCCATGTAGAAGAGGAAGGCGAAGATGAAGCCGACCGCCGACTTGAGCCCCTCGTTCTCCTCGTTGCCCTCGAGCAGCTCGGTCGTCACGACCGAGCCCGCGGTGAGCTCCTCGACCGTCGTCCCGGCCGCGGCCGCGTTCTCGGCGAGCACCTCCGCGGAGACGCTCTCGGACACGGTGGCCGACAAGGCGGCGTCCACGCCGTCCATCCCGACGAGGGTCCAGCCGTCGTCGCCGACGACGAGCGCCGCGTCGACCTCCCCGTCACGCACCGCCTGTCGAGCGGCCGCCTCGTCGGCGGCGTCCTCCGCGGTGATGGTGTCCCCGGAGTCGTCGGCCTCGAGCGTCGCCGCGCCGGTCTCGACGATCGAGCGAGCCTCGCCGGAGGTCACCGCGACCGTGAAGTCGGACGTGCGGCTGCCGAGGAACGCCGACACCGCGACGCTCGCGATGATGAGGACGAGCGTCAGAGCCGTCGAGAGGAGGAAGTTGCGGTCCGTGAGCTTCACGGTGATCTCGCGGACCGTGACCACGAGCCACGGGTTCTTCACCGCAGGCATGTCGTCCTCAGGTGCTGTGACGGGCCCGACCGGCGCCGCCGGTCCGGTCGTCTGCTTCGTCGTGGTGCTCATCGCGTGACCTCCCGGTAGATGTCCGACAACGACGGGACGAGGGGCGTGAACTCGCTCAGCCCCCGGCCGACCGCCTCCTGCAGGACGCGCGCCTGCGCGCCCTCGTCGTCGAGCTCGAGGACGGCGCGAGGTCCGTCCACGTCGACGACACGCACGCCCGCCACCCCGCGCAGCCAGCCTGCGTCGGGAGCCGTCGTGATGCTGTACTGCCGTGGGCCGCGCGAACGCAGCGACGCGCTCGTGCCGGACGCCATGACCTTGCCGTCGGACAGCACGACGAGCGAGTCGCACAACCGGTCGACGAGGTCGAGCTGGTGGCTCGAGAAGAGGACAGGGACGCCCTCGCGCAGACGGTCACGGAGGAGGTCGACCATCGAGTCGACCGCCACCGGGTCGAGGCCGGAGAACGGCTCGTCGAGGATGAGCGCCGTCGGGCGGTGCAGCAGGGACGCGGTGATCTGCACACGCTGCTGGTTCCCGAGGGACAGCGACTCGAGCTTGTCCTTGAGCCGCGCTCCGAGACCGAAGCGCTCGAGCATGCGCGTCGCCTCCGACGCCGCGTCCTTGCGCGTCATGCCGCGCAGCTGGCCGAGGTACGTCAGCTGGTCGAGGATGCCCTGCTTGGGGTAGAGGCCGCGCTCCTCGGGCATGTATCCGAAGCGGGTCCGGTCCTTGAGCGCGATGGGCCGTCCGCCCCACAGGACCTCGCCGCCGTGGACCGTGAGGACGCCCATGATCATGCGCATCGTCGTCGTCTTGCCGGCACCGTTGGCGCCGACGAATCCCGTCATGCGGCCCGGCTCCACGGTGAACGAGACGTCGTCCACCGCAGTCTTCTCACCGAACCGACGAGTCAGGTTCCTCACCTCGAGCGAGGGTGCGTTCTGGTTCATGACCATCCCTTCCTTCTGTCACGACCAGCCTAGGGAGGCGACGTCGCGCGCACCTCCCCCATCAGGTGGAACGTCGAGCGGCGGGCAGCCCCGGCGCGTTCCGCCGAACGGTCACAGCTCCTCCGGAAGGGGGAGGCCACCCGGCCGACCGGGCGCGAGCCGCGACTCAGGGTTCGCGCTGGAGACCGTGGCGGTACGCGAAGATGACGGCCTGCACCCGGTCCCGGGAGTCCGTCTTGGCGAGGATGTTCGACACGTACGTCTTGACGGTCGACTCCCCGAGGAACATCCGGCCGGCGATCTCCGCGTTGGAGAGGCCGTCGGCGAGCAGCTCGAGCACCTCGACCTCGCGCGGGGTGAGCATCGACGCCCCCGCCCCGCCCTTCCCGGGGCCGACGGCCCGCGCCGCCGTGCCCGCCGCCGCATCCGCCGGTGCGCTCGCCGCCGGTCGGCTGAGGTCGTGACCGGGCAGCGGCGCCGGCGCTGCACCGCTCGGCCGCGGCGTCTGCGCGAGCCGCGAGATGACCTTGAGCGTCGCCTCCGGAGCGAGGAGGGCATGCCCTTCCGCGACGGCGTGCACGGCCTCGACGAGGTCGTCCGGGTCGGCGTTCTTCAGCAGGAACCCGCTCGCCCCGGCCGCGAGAGCGTCGAACAGGTAGTCGTCGCGGTCGAACGTCGTGAGGATGATGACCTTCGCGAGGCCGCCGGCGACGATCTCGTGCGTCGCGGCGATCCCGTCCATCACCGGCATCTGCACGTCCATGAGCACCACGTCGGCAGGATGCTCCGCCAGCGCGACGAGGGCCTCCCGACCGTTCGCGGCCTGCCCGACGACCTGGATGTCCTCCTCGACCGAGAGGACCATCGCGAAGCCCGAACGCACGAGGGCGTGGTCGTCGACGAGCAGGACACGGATCGGGGACTGCGCGCTCGGGGCGTCGTGCGCCGGACCGTGCACAGCAGGGTCGCTCATGAGGGGTGCCTCTCGTGGGTGGTCGTGAAGGGCAGGCGGACACGCACGCGCCAGCCCGACCCGGCTCGGCGAGGACCGATCTCCGCCTCGCCGCGGTGGAGCTGGACGCGCTCGTGGATGCCACGGAGCCCGTAGCCGGAGCCTGCGGTACCGGTCCGGGGCTGACCGTCGTCGACGACCTCGATCTCGACCCACCGGTGCACCTGGCTCGCGCTCGCGGTCTCGGGATCGGTCGGGCGCGTGCCGGCAGCCCCGGCGCCGGTCCGGACGCTCACCTGGACGTGGCGCGCGGTCGAGTGCCGCGCGACGTTGGACAGCGACTCCTGGACGGTGCGGTAGAGCGAGAGCGAGACCGGCTCGGGGACGTCCGCGAGGGTCCCGGTCTCCTCGACCACGGTGACGACCACGTCGAGGCCGGCCCCACGATGGACGGTGGCGAGCTCGTCGAGGTTCGCGAGGCCGGGCTCGGGTGCGCGGTGCGGCCCGGAGTGGCGGTCGGTGTCCGTCTCGCTGCGGAGCACCCCGAGCAGGGACCGCATGTCACCGACGGCCTGGCGGCTCGACGCCTCGATGGTGCGCAGCGCCTCCGACGCGGCGTCCGGGTCGCGGGTGAGCACGGTGCGCGCAGCCCCGGCCTGCACCCCGATGACGGAGACGTGGTGAGCGACGACATCGTGCAGCTCGCGGGCGATGCGCAGGCGCTCGTCGACGACCGCGCGCCGGGCCAGCTCGTCCGCCTGGTCCCGGATGTGGTCCGTCTGCTGGCCGAGCCGTTCGCGCTGGAGCGCGCTGCGCCACGAGGCGCGGCCCGCGGCGATCGCACCACCAAAGTACGCGAGGTTGAGGAGCGCGGTGTAGACGACCGCGGCCGTGAGCGGCGCGACGGGTCCGGCGAGGTCGTGCTCGTCCGCGCGCAGCAGCTCGCTGTACGCCGAGGCGAGCGTGAACGTGAAGACGATCCAGAGGGTCATCGTCAGGAGGACGAGCGCCATCGCGATCCACAGCATGCGGCGGTCGGGTGCCCACGCGACGGCGGCGTACAGGGCGGCGAAGTAGGCGACCTGGAAGGAGAGCTCGTAGCCGGCCGACGGTGCCGCGTAGCTGAGGACGAGGAACAGGATGCTGGAGACGAGCAGAACCGCGAGGGGGAAGCGGCGCCGTACGGCGAGCGGGGCGATCATCACGCCGACGGCCGCGTACGCGTGCCACGTGCTCTCGCCGTCCGGGGCTTCGCTCATGCTCTTCGACATCACCAGCGCGACGGCCGCGACGGCGGCGAGGCCCAGTGCCCCGTAGATGTCGTGGCGCTGTTGCACCGGGGTGGCGCGCGGTCGTTCCCAGAGAGGCTCGACGGGGTCGTTGAGCCAGAAGTTGAGGCGTTCCGAGACCGCCCCGCGGTGTGCGGGGGCAGGTGCGGCGTCGGGCGCGGCGTCGTTCTCAGGCATGGCAGGCAGGCTACGTCACGTCGGGTCAGGGACTGGTCGGCGCAGGCTCGGTGGGCGTCGGTGCCGGACCGACGGGGCGCTGGGCGAACCGGGCGCGCCAGCGGTCCCACGGTGGACTGACCCGCCAGTTGACCGCGAGCGTGTGGAACGCCCAGGTGAAGCGTCTGCGGAACGCGGCGGGGCTCTCGAAGGTCCGACCCGCGACGCCGACGACGAGCCTGCGGTCGTACCGCACGCGCATCGACGGGTCGAGCTGGAAGCTCAGGTCGATGTCGTCGTGCACCAGGGGGTCCGTGCGGTGGACGCGACCGCCCACCGCCTCCCAGGCGGTCCGGCGGATCGCCATGTTCGACCCCCAGAGCGGCACGCGGGCGAGCGCTGCGTGGATGCCCCAGTAGTACCCGCGCATGTAGAACACCCGCGCGAACCAGCCCTGGACGCGCGGCAGGTCGTAGAAGTGCCCGGGTCCGGTGACGGCCGTCAGCGACGGGTCCTCGGTGAACGCGCGGTGGACGCGCTCGAGCCAGTCGACGGGTGCACGGGTGTCGGCGTCGCAGCGGACGATGACGTCGCCGGTCGCCGCGTCATACCCGCGTGCCGCCGCGGACGGGATGCCGCGGACGGGCTCGTGCACCACCCGGGCGCCGTGCCGCGTCGCGACGGCGACGCTCTCGTCGCTCGAGCCATTGTCCACGACGACGATCTCGGCGGGGGCGAGCGTCTGGCGGGCGAGGTGCTGCAGGCACTCCTCGAGGTGTGCGGCGTCGTCGAGCACGGGGACGACGACCGACAAGCGGGTCATGCGGTGTCCCGGCTCATCGACCGGTGCGCCGTCCGGTTGCTCCGACGGGTCGCGACGAGCGCGAGCGTGATCCCCCCGACGAGCGACCCGGCCCCACCCGAGACGAGGTCTCCGAGCGTGTCGTCATATCCCACGTTGATCCCGTCGTCGAAGTAGGTGTGGCCGGCCCACTCGCCGAGCTCCCAGAGCACGCCGAGCAGCACGCCGAGTGCTGTGGTGACGACGACGACACCGGTGCGGTGGCGGTCGAGGGTGGCGGCAGCCGGGTCGGGGACGGCCCGGAGCCGGGCGAGCAGGAGGTACGCCGTGACGGCGAGGAGGCCGTTGGCCACGAGGTGGACGACGAGGTCGAGCGGGCCGACGGCCTCGAAGACGTCGAACACGGCGAACCAGCCACCGGCGAGGAGCGTGACGCCGAGCGAGAGGTCGAGGGGCGCGGGGACAGCGATCACGCGCGGCACGAGCAGGCCGAGCAGCACGAGGAGGAAGAGAGCCACCTCGACCGGGCCGAACCAGACGACAGAGACGAGGATGCTCAGCGCCCCGAGCACGCGCACCGAGTCGGCGAGGACGAGCGCGGCACGCGGCAGAGCCGTCTCCGCGTCTCGTCTCATGCGGTCACCCTAGTGGAGGGGCGCCCGACGGGCCTGTTCTGCGCAGCGCGTTGACAGCCGTCGCGCGGACGAGCGACGGTGCTGCTCAGCGACCCGTCTGGCGACGAGGCTCGCTGGGCGGGAACTCGCCGTCGTCGGAGCCGTCGTCCGCGGCGTGGAGCAGCTCGGAGAGCTGGAGCTGGACGGCCTCGATCCGCGGGATGTCGTGCAGGACGACACCGGGCTTGTCGGTCGCGTCCGAGATGACGAGCGTGCCGCACCCGAGGAGGCGGTCGAGCAGCCCCTTCTCGTAGGCGACGTCGTTGATCCGGTACAGCGGGATGTCTCGGCCGATGCGCGTGACGATGCCGCTGCGCGTGATGAGGCGACGGTTCGTGATCGTGTACCGGGACGTGGTCCAGCGCAGGAACGGGACGAACGCCCACACGAGCACGGCGACGACGGCGACCACCACGACGACGAGCTGCAGCCAGCGCTGCGCGGAGCTCTCGGGGACGAGGAGGTACGCGGCTCCGACCGCCGCGACCGCGATGAGGAGGACGAGGAGAGGGAGGAGGAGGGCCTTGACGTGGGTGCGCAGGTCGAGGACGACGTGCTCGCCCTCGCCGAGAGTCATGGAGTTCCGCATGGGGTGCATCCTCCCATCAGGACAGGACGCGGCGATACCAGGCGACGTGGGTGTCTGTCAGGGAGAACGCCGAGGTGGGCGGGTTGCCGGCGAGGCGCCACGCGGGCTCCGTGTCGTACCAGTGGTCGAGCGTGACGAGCGCGAGCTGGTGCGCGCTCGCGGCCGCGGGGACGAGCGCTGCCCGCGCCTGCTCCACGGTGACGGTCCGGGAGGGCACGGGGAACCCGAGCGAGGCCGCCACGGCCTCGTGGACCTGCGCGACGGTGACGGGCTCGGGGGCGGCGGCGTGCAGGACGGAGCCGGGTGCGACGTCCGGGTGCAGCGCGACAGCGGCCACGAGACGGCCGAGGTCGTCGGCCGAGATCACCGAGATCCGGGCTCGTCCGGAGTCGATCGTCGCGCCGAGACCGGCGGTGAGCTTCGCGAGCGCGGGCACGAACCAGCGGTCGCCCGCGCCGTACACGAGGTTGGGGCGCAGGACCGAGCCACCGGTGTCCCGCACGAGACCTTCCGCGGTGTGCCGGTGCGTGCTCGCGACCGACTCGGGGCGGGGTGGTACGTCGCCGACCCGGACGCCCCGGTGCGGCCCGGTCCCGTAGACGGATGTCGTCGAGACGTAGACGATGCGGCTGACCCCCGCGGCGCCGGCCGCCGCGACGAGGTTCGCCGTGCCGTCGACGTTGGTCGCCTCGCTCAGGGCCGCGTCCTTGCCGACGTAGGACGCGGCGTGCACGACGACGTCGGCTCCGACGAACGCGTCGGCGAGCGACGCCGGGTCGAGGAGGTCGGCGGCGACCGAGGCGACCGCGCTCGAGGATCCCGGGCTCGACGCGCCGGCGCCCGGGGTGCGTGACGCCGCGGTGACGCTGACGCCCGAGCGTCCCGCGAGGGCCTGGACGGCGTGCGAGCCGATGAAGCCGCTCGCGCCGACCACGACGACCCGGGTCACAGGACGGCCCCCTGCGCGACGGGGGCGGGGTCGCCCACGTCGACGAGCGGGATGGTGTCCGCGCCCACGAGGGCGGCGGACTCGATGCCGGTCACGTGGCCCTCGGCGATGTCTCGTCCGTTCTGCGTGAAGACGACGTGGAGCGTCGTGTCCTGCTCGGTGCGCTCGGCGCGGATGCCGACGGGTGGGTCGAACTCGGGGAACGAGTCGCAGGTGATCTCGACGGACCGGGCCGTGAGGTGGGGGAGCGCGAGGTCGAACAGGTGCGTCATCGAGTGGAGCAGGAGCATCCCGGGCACGTGGTCGACGGGGTGGTCGAAGAAGAAGGGGTTCCCGTGGTTGTAGCCGACGACACCTTCGTGGCCGTCGGTGGTCTCGCGCAGGTCGCGCACGGGGGCCGGGTCGTACCGTCGCGTGACGTCGTAGGGGGCCGGGGCCCCACGACGCAGAGCCCGGTAGTGGACGGGCGAGATGCACCGCAGCTCACCGGTCCCGACGGCGACCTTCTCGTCGCCGACGTAGAACTCGAGGCTGGCTGCCAGGCCGCTGACGACCCCCTTGCGGAGTGTCTCCCGGGTGACGACGAGGTGGGTGGTGAGCTCGAGCGGTGCGAACTCGGGGAAGGCGACGCGGGCGCCGGGGAGCCACGCGAACGTCGTCTTCTGGAGCGTGAACGCCCAGTCGAGAGGGATCTCGTAGCCGGAGTGGGCCATGTAGAGACCCATCTGGCGCAGGGCCTCGATGCACAGAGTGAGGGGGACCTCGGTGGCGCGGGGCGGGACGAGGACGTGGCCGCGGGAGAGCTGGACGTCGAAGATCCACTCGTGACGGGAGAGCTGGTGCGCTCCGGTGAGGAAAACTTCTGCTGCGGCGCGTCGGTGGACCATTGACCGGTCGACCGGTTGGTCAAATGTAGGCTTGTGCGTGTCGCGCCAGGAAGTGGCCTCGTGGGTCATACCGTGATAATACCGAGCGGTGAGCGGCACCTGAGAATGGAGAGTCATGTCACGTCGAAGCGATCAGCGGGCAGCGACCCGCGCAGGCATCCTCCAGGTGGCCGCCGAGGAGTTCGAGGCCCACGGCTACGTCGGTGCCTCCCTGTCCGACATCGCCGAGCGGCTCGGCCTGACCAAGGGCGCGCTCTACTTCCACTACCCGTCGAAGGGTGATATCGCCCGCGCGATCGTGTCCGACTACTTCAACTCGTGGGAGCCGCTGGTCAAGGCTGCCGAGGAGCGCGGGAACGGTCCTCTGGAGGCGATCCGCTGGCTGACCGGCCAGGTTGCGGTCGCGTACCGCGACGACATCCACATCCGGGCGGCGGTCCGACTGGTCCGCGACCGTGCCTCGATCGACGTCGAGCTGCCCACACCGTTCGTCGACTGGATCAAGACCTCGCGCTACTTCCTCGAGAAGGCGGCAGCTCTCGGTGAGATCCGCAGCGACCTCGACCTGGACCGCGTGACCCTCATCGCCGTGGCGGCGTGGTTCGGTGTGCAGCAGGTGTCGCAGGACCTGGACGCCCGCGACAGCCTCGAGGAGTTCACCGACAGCCTCTGGGACCTGCTCCTCAACGGGATGGCATAACACTGCCGCGTTCGACGTCTCAGGACGTCGGTCGCCGTGCCACGAGGCACCCGGCGAGGTGGTCGTCGACCAGCCCGCACGCCTGCATCGTGGCGTACGCGGTGATGGGTCCGACGAACGTGAAACCGTTCGCCTTGAGGTCCTTCGCGAGCGCGACCGACCCAGGGGTCGACGCCGGGACGTCCATCCACATGGCGTGACGCTCGGGAGCCGACCCGGCGGGGGCGTGGGACCACACGAGGTCGTCCAGCGTGCGACCCTGCGCGTGCAGCCCGACGACGGCTCGTGCGTTCGTCACGACCGCCCGGACCTTGGCCCGGTTGCGGATGATCGACGCGTCGAGCAGGAGACGCTCGACGTCCTCGTCCGTGAACCGGGCGACCGCCTCGGGGTCGAAGCCCGCGAAGGCCGTGCGGAACGCCGGGCGCTTGCGCAGGACGGTGAGCCACGACAGCCCGGACTGGAAGCCCTCGAGCGCGAGTCGTTCGAGGAGCTCGGCCTCCCCGTGGACGGGGACGCCCCACTCGGTGTCGTGGTAGGCCGCGTAGAGCTCGTCACCGTCGCCGAAGCAGCGGAGGCCGACCGCCGTGACCTCGTCTGTCGTCGTGCTCGTCTCGCTCATCGTGGGTCCCTCGGTGCGTGGCGTCGTGCATCTCTCATGGTCCAACCATGCTCTCTCGGGCTGACAGTGCCGCACGCACGGAGCGGCCTGTGGAGCGCAGGTGCTCTCCACAGGCCGCTCCGTCGGCTCCTTCGTGAGCAGGTCGCGGATCGGCCGGGAAGCCGCTCGGCTCAGGCGACCGGTCGGCGCCGCAGTGCGAGGCCCACAGCGACGACTCCCGCGAGCAGCCCCAGGACGGCGAGCACGGACCCCGCGATCGCGAGCGTCACGGTCGGTCCCTCCTCGACGTCCGTCTTGAGCGTGAGGTTGCCGTCGGCGACCTTCGTGGTCCCGTCGCTCAGGCTCTGCGCGCCGGTCGCCAGCGTCGTCGTGCCGTCCGAGAGGGTCGTCATGCCGTCGGACAGCGTGGTCGAACCCTCCTCGAGCGTGGCGGCACCCGTCGACAAGGACGTCGCCCCCGTCGAGAGGTCGCTCGCGCCGGTCGCGAGCGACGTCGCGCCGGTGCTCAGCCGCGACGCGCCGTCGGCGAGGTCGCCCGTGCCGGTCGCGAGGGTGCTCGCGCCGTCCGCGAGGGTCGAGGTGCCGGTCGCGAGCCTGCTCGCGCCGGAGGCGAGGGTGCTGCTGCCCGACGCGAGAGCCGAGGCTCCGGTCGCGATCTGGCTCGTCCCCGTCTTCAGCGAGCTCGCTCCGGTGGCGAGAGTCGTGGTGCCCGCCTTGAGGGTGCCGATCCCGGCCATGAACTGCGCCGTCCCGTCTCGCAGGGCCGGAGCCTTGAGCAGGAGGTTCGCGGTGCCGGCCTGGAGGGTCGCGGCTCCGGCCCTCAGGCGAGCGGTACCGACCGCGAGGGACTGCTGCGTCGGTGTCTCCTCGAAAGCAGGGTTGAGCGTGACGTTCGCGAGGTTCCCGGCCCCGGCAGCGATCTGTCCGACCTGGCCGGAGATGCCCGTGAGCCTGCCCGTGACGCTGGATGCGGCGGACAGCGGGTCGCCCGCAGCCCCGACCGCCGTCGTCTCGAGGCCCGTGGCCGTCTGGGAGAGCGTCCCTGCGGTGGCGGAGAGCGTCGTCGTGGTGTCGCTCACGGTCGTGATCTTCGTGTCGACCGCGGCGAGGTCGTCGAGGAGGGCCTGGACGTCGGCGGCCGTCGCGGTCTCTGCGACGACCTTGTCGCGGAGCGTCGCGAGGTCGGTGGCCATCGCGTCGAGGTCCGTGCTCACGCCGGTCGTGCCCGTGAGGCCGGTCGCGACGTCGGTGAGGTCGTCCTCGAGGCCGTCGAGGTCGTCGCTGAGGCCGCCGGCAGCGGTACCGATGCCGGTGGTGAGCGTCGTGACCGAGGGGGCGCTCGTGCTGTGGAGCGCGCCCGAGAGAGCCGTGAGGTTGGTGCTCATGCCCTGGACGCCTGCGCGCAGGTCGACGATCGTGTCGTCGACGGCTGCCGTGCCGTCACGCAGGAGGATCGCTCCTGCGTCGAGGCTCGCGGCGCCGTCGGCGATGGCGGTCGTACCGTCGGTGAGGGCGACGCCCTTGGTGGCGAGGTCGGTGGCACCCGTCTGGACCTTCGTGGCGCCCGTCGCGACGTCGGACGCGCCGGTGGACGCCGTGCCCGCGCCCGCCGCGAGCGTGCCGGCACCGGTGGACACGGACGTCGCTCCGGTCGAGAGGGACGCAGCGCCGGTCGCGGCGTCCGAGGCGCCTGCGGCGACCTTGTCGGCACCGGCGTCGACGTCCGACGCCCCGGTGGCGAGGGCGCCCGCGCCGGTCTCGAGCGCGGTGACGCCGGTGGAGAGGAGGGCTGCGCCGTCGGACACCTGGGTCGCGCCGTCGGAGAGGTCGGAGGCACCGTCCTCGAGGGTGTCTGCACCCGTCGCGAGCTCGCTCGCACCGTTCTTCGCCGAGGTCGTGCCGGTGGCGAGCTCTCCTGCCCCCGCGGAGACGAGCGCGGAGCCGTCGGTCAGCCGGACGGCTGCGTCGTGGACCTTGCCGTTGAAGATCAGGAGGTAGACGACAAGACCGGTGGCGGCCAGCGCGAGGACGACCAGCGCAATCCCGGTCGCCAGCGGGAGCCGGGTGGTGCTGCTGGGCGCGACGTGTGTACTCATGGGTGTCCTGTCTCGCGCGCGACGGAATCGTCCGGTGGGCGCGGGGAAGAGCCGCGCGAGTGCGCGGGAGAGACGTGTATTCGTGAGGGACGGGGTTTTCCGCTCACGCTGCAGCTGTCTGGGTTGCGGGCGTCTCCCGAGGTCACGTCGACATTGACGTGACCTCGGGAGGGACAGGGGTTCTGAAGAATGCCGTCGTTGGCATGCTCCACATAAGTGAGACTTGAAGTACTGGGTAATCCAACAATGAGCCTATCAATGCCCTGGGGAATTGTGAAGACCACTCGTCAGAAAAGCCGAAAGGCATTGTGGGCGCCACCACCGCTGCGAATCGCTACCCTGTTCGACATGTCACCTCGCGGCTCGATCCTCCTGCACGGCGGCGCCCTCTCCACGGGCATCCCCTCGACCTCACCGGCAGTCGGCGGCGGCACCGGTGCCGGCACCGACCGCCCTCGGCGCGACGGCTGGGTCGCGGTCGTCGACGGCACCGTCGCCGCGCTCGGTGACGGCCCCGTCCCCGAGCAGTGGGCCCACCTCCCGCACCGGGACGTCGCCGGGCAGCGGATCGTCCCCGGGTTCGTCGACATCCACTGCCACGGCGGAGCCGGAGCGACCTTCGGTACCGCGTCCGGGGCGAGCAGCACCCCGGGCGACGACGCCCTGCTCGCCCTCGCCCACCACCGCTCCCGCGGCACGACGACCACCGTCGCCAGCCTCGTCACCGCGTCGATCGACACCCTCGCCGGCTCGGTCGCAGCGCTCGCCGAGCTCGTCGAGCAGGGCGACCTCGCCGGCGTGCACCTCGAAGGACCGTGGCTCAGCCCGCTCCACCGCGGCGCCCACGACCCCACGCTGCTCCGCGAGCCCGTCGTCGCGGACGTCGACCGGCTGCTCACCGCTGCCGGCGGCATCGTCCGCGTCGTGACGATCGCGCCCGAGCTCCCCGGTGGGCTCGACGCCGTCCGCCGGATCGTCGGTCACGGCGCCGTCGCCGCGATCGGTCACACCGACGCCGACGAGCGCGACGCGCTCGCCGCCGTCGACGCCGGCTCGCGCCTCGCGACGCACCTGTTCAACGCCATGCCGCCCGTCCACCACCGCCGGCCCGGCCCGGTGCTCGCCCTCCTCGAGGACGAGCGCGTCGTCGTCGAGCTCGTCGCCGACGGCGTCCACCTCCACCCGCTGACGCTCGCGCACGCCGCCCGCTCCGCCGGACCCGGCCGCACGGCCCTCGTCACCGACGCCATGGCGGCCACCGGCATGCCCGACGGCCCCTACGTGCTCGGCGGCCTCGCCGTCGACGTGCTCGACGGCGTCGCCCGCCTGCGCGACGGCGGCGCCATCGCCGGCAGCACCCTCACGCTCGACGCCGCCCTGCGGCACGCGACCCTCGTCGCCGGCGTCCCGTTCGATGATGCGCTCGCGGCCGCGACCTCGGTGCCCGCCGGCGTCATCGGCCGCACCGACGTGGGGCGTCTCGCCGTCGGTGCGCGCGGGGACGTCGTGCTCCTCGACGACGCCCTCACGGTCAGCGCCGTCTACCGGGGCGGGGAGCTCGTCGGGGCGTGAGTCACGCCCGCCCGGCAGACGTGGCGGTCAGGCCCACCCGATGGACGGCTCGCGGTGGAAGACGAGCCCCTCGGCGTCCCACCAGCGACCGTGCCGCACGAGCGATCCGGTGAGCCGGTCGTAGTCGCGCGGTGAGCCCCAGGCCACCTCCGCGACGGCGGGCAGGCGAGGCAGGAGCATCGTCGTCACGTCGTCGAGGGTGCGCAGGGTCTCCGACCACAGGCAGACCTCGACGCCGACGACAGCCTCCGCCGGGACGCCGGGCAGCTCGGCGACCGGGTCCCACTCGTACGCGTCGTGGATGCTCACGGTGCCCGCCCACGTGAGGCCGAGGGGGAAGTCCTCGGTGTACTTCTGGTCGAGGTACGCGTGGTTCGCCGGGGACGCGACGAAGCGGACGTCCTGCGTGCGGGCCGCCTCGGCGAGGTGCGTCGTCTCGATCTCCCAGGTCCAGTACTGCAGCCGGGTGCCCGCCGGCAGGGTCGCACCGGTGGCCTCCTGCCACAGCGCGAGCTTCTTCCCGTGCCGGGCGACGACCTCGCCGAGGCGTTCCATGAAGACGAGGTAGTCGGCGCGCTCGAGCGTGAGGGTCTCGTCGCCGCCTAGGTGCAGGTAGTCGCCGAGGGTGTCGCGTGCGAGGCCGGCCACGACGTCCTCGATGAGCGACCACGACTCCGGGGACGTGAGGTGGACGGAGCTGAACCCCACCTCGATGCCGGCGTAGGGCTCGCGCGGCAGCCCGTCGGGGCTGACCTCCGGGTAGGCGACCTGGGCGGCGTGCGTGTGGCCGGGCAGGTCGATCTCGGGCACCACGACGACGTGGCGCTCGAGCGCGTACTCCTGCAGGTGCCGGTAGTCGTCGCGCGTGAAGAAGCCTCCGTCACCGCCGTCGGCGTCGTTCGCCGAGCCGAGCGCCGTGAGCAGGGGGCGGCCCTCGATCTCGAGCCGCCAGCCCTGGTCGTCGGACAGGTGGAGGTGGAGCTCGTTGAAGCGGTAGGCGGCGGCGAGGTCGATGACGCGCTCGACGCTCGCGACGGGGAAGAAGTGCCGGGCGACGTCGAGCATGACCCCGCGCACGGCGTACGCGGGGGCGTCGGCGCACGTGAAGGTGGGGACCGCGCCGTCGCGCACGGCCTGGTGGAGCGTCTGGACGGCCCGGTACGCGCCGGCCTCGCCGCCCGCGCGCAGCTCCCACGCCGCGGGGCCGACCGTGAGCTCGTAGCCCTCGTCCTCGAGCGCCGGGTCGAGGACGGCGGTCACGCTCGGGGTGCCGGCGGGATCGCGCGTCGCGTCGGTCCCGGAGGCGGTCCTCGTCGACGGCGCCGTCGCGGGCGCGAGCCCGGAGGCGATGCCGGCCGCGAGGCGCGATGCCCGGGGCGCCCAGGGCGCGAGCGCCCGGGCGAGCGCGTCGACGGTCTCGCGGGCGGGCGGCGGACCGGTCGGGTCGGTCACGGTGAGCCGGCGGGGGGCGGGGAGCAGGGGGAGGGTCATCGGTGCTCATTGTCGTCGTCGGGACGGGCGGCGCGGTCTCGTCGGGCACTCGCGAGGACGTCCTCGAAGCAGACCGTTGACACCGAGTATGTATGTACGCTGTACTTACTATATGGCACGCAAAACACCCAGCACAGACATGCGGAGGACCGCCCTGCGAGGCGGCCCCGTGGCATCGAAGATCCTCCCCTCCGACGCCCGTGTCCACCACCGTGCCCTCATCCTCCAGCACCTCTTCGACGGCGGACCCGTGAGCCGCGCCGACCTCGCCCGGCTCACCGCCCTCACCCGCGTCACCGTCTCCGACGTCGTCGCCGACCTCATCGAGGACGGGCTCGTCGTCGAGCTCGGCCTGCGCCCCGGCTCCCACGTGGGCAAGCCCGCCACCCTCGTCGGCGTCAACGCCTCCGGCGCCCACGTCGTCTGCCTCGACCTCTCCGGCGACAGCGTCCTGCGCGGGGCGCTCTACGACCTCGACGGGACCGTCGTCAAGACCTCCCAGATCACGCTCAGCGGCGACACCGGCGAAGCCGCCGTCTACAAGACGCTCACCCTCGCGAAGCGCCTCGTCAAGGCAGCGCCCGGACGCGTCCTCGGCGTCGGCGTCGGCACCCCCGGCGTCGTCAGCCTCGACGGAGTCGTGCGCCGCGCGCCCAACCTCGGGTGGACCGACCTCGGGCTGCGCGAGCGCCTCCAGGAAGAGCTCGGCTTCCCCACCTACGTCGCGAACGACGCAGACACCGCCGCGCTCGCCGAGGACACCTTCGGCAAAGGCTCCGGCTCCGGCCTCATCCTCGTCGAGATCAGCCACGGAGTCGGCGCCGGCATCCTCCTCGACGGCGCCCTCCTGCGCGGGCCCGACGGCACCGCCGGCGAGATCGGCCACGTCAACGTCATGGCCGCCGCCGCGCTCGCGGCCGCTGCGGCCGGCACCGAGCCGAGCACCGACGAGGGCCCGGAGTGCTCCTGCGGCCGTCGCGGCTGCCTCGAGGCGTTCCTCTCCGTCCCGCGCCTGCGCGCCCGGATCCGCGGGCTCGACGAGGCCGACGCCGACGCCGAGCTCGCCGTCGCCGGCCGACAGCTCGGCCGGATCCTCGCCCCCGTCACGCAGGCGCTCGGTCTGCGCGACGTGGTCCTGTCCGGTCCCGACGAGCTCCTCAGCGGGGCCTTCCTCGAGTCGGCCGAGGCCACGGTCGTCGCGCTCACGCGACCGTTCGGCGACGAGCACGTCCGCCTGCGGATGTCCGCGCTCGGTCACGACGGCGTCCTCGCAGGCGCCGCCGCACACGTCCTCGCCGGAGAGCTCGGGCTCTCCTGACGGGGCGCACACCCCAGACTGCCCCACCGCCCGTTCATCACTCAGCTGGTCCCCACCCCCGGCCCTCCCGGCCACCTCGAAAGGACAGGAACGATGAAGATGAAGCTCATCCCCATCGCAGTGTTCGGCACCGTCGCCGCACTGGCACTCGGTGCCTGCAGCAGTGACGGCTCGACCACAGGAACCGACGGCAACGACGCCGGCGGAGACACGGAGATCACCCTCTGGCTCGCCGGCGAGGACACGCCCGTCGAGCTCACCGACTGGCTCACGACCGAGTTCGAGGCCACCACGGACGCCACGCTCACCGTCGAGCGCGTCGACTGGGGCGAGCTCCTCCCGCGGCTCCAGACCTCGCTCGGCAACACCGACGAGACCCCGGACGTCGTCGAGATCGGCAACACCCAGGCACCCACGTTCGCCTCGGTCGGGGCCTTCACCGACCTCACCGGCGAGCTGGAGAACCTCGGCGGCGACGCCATCGGCCCGCAGGGCTTCGTCGAGGCCGGCACGGTCGACGACAAGGTCTACGCCGTCCCGTACTACTGGGGCTCGCGCTACGTCTTCTACCGCACCGACGTGCTCGAGGCGGCAGGCATCGCCGTGCCGACCACGCTCGACGAGTTCAACGCCGCCGCGGCCGCACTGACCACCGACACCCAGTCGGGCTTCTGGCTCCCCGGCCAGGACTGGCGCAACGGCATCAGCTGGATCTTCGCCAACGGCGGCGACATCGCCGTCCAGGAAGACGGCCAGTGGGTCGGCAAGCTTTCCAGCCCCGAGTCCATCGAAGGCCTCACACAGCTCAAGGCGATCTACGACGGCGCGTCGAAGGCCCCCAAGGACGGCGAGGACGCCGAACCGTGGACAGCCTTCAACAACGGTGACGCCGCCATGTTCATGGCACCGGGCTGGGCCCGCTGGAGCGTCGCCGAAGAGCTCACCGAGACCACCGGCGCGCTCGCGCTGCCCGGCGTCGACGGCGGGGCAGCACCGGTCTTCGCCGGCGGCTCGAACATCGCCATCTCCAAGGCGTCGCCCAACCAGGAGCTCTCGCTCGAGCTGCTCCAGCTCATCTACAGCGACGAGTACCAGACGATGCTCGCCGAGAACGGCCTCGGCCCGGCGAACTCCGCGTTCAACGACCTCATGGGCGGCGGCGAGCAGGACCAGTTCACGGTCGCTGCCCTCGCTGCCGCGGAGAACGCCAAGCTCACGCCGGCAGCCGCGAACTGGGCCGCCGTCGAGCAGTCCAAGGTCATGGAGGAGTTCTTCGCCAAGATCGCCCAGGGTGGCGACATCGCCACCGAGGCGGCAGCAGCGGACGCCGCTCTCGAAGAGGCGTTGAACTGACCAGTACCCTCGGCGTCGCTCGCTCGACCGAGGCTCGCACGACGACGGCGGCCGCCAACCGCCGTCGTCGTGCCCTGGCGCCGTACCTGTTCCTCCTCCCCGTGGCGCTCGTCCTCCTGCTCGCGCTCGGCTACCCGCTCGTGCGCCAGCTCGTCATGTCCTTCCAGGAGTTCGGGCTCGCGCAGCAGTTCGGCGTGGCCGCCCCCGAGTGGGTGGGGCTCGCCAACTACCAGGCGCTCTTCGCCGACCCGGTCGTGTGGGGCGTCATCGCCCGCTCCATCGCCTTCTGCGCGGTCAACGCCGGGCTGACGATGATCCTCGGGACCGCCGTCGCGGTCCTCATGACCAAGCTCAGCGGACCCGTGCGGCTCATGCTCCAGACCGGCCTGCTCCTCGCGTGGGCGATGCCCGTCATCGCCGCCATGACCGTGTGGCAGTGGCTGTTCGACACCCAGTACGGCGTCATCAACTGGGCGCTCGTCCAGTCCGGCTTCGAGGGCTTCGCCGGCCACTCGTGGCTCCTCAACCCGCTGTCCTTCTACTTCGTCGCGACCGTCATCGTCGTGTGGATGAGCGTGCCCTTCGTCGCGTTCTCCCTCTACGCCGCCCTCACCCAGGTCTCCGACGAGGTCCTCGAGGCCGCACAGCTCGACGGTGCCGGCGGATGGCAGCGCTTCCGCCACATCCTCATCCCGACGATCATGCCGATCATCTACGTCGTCAGCCTCCTGCAGATCATCTGGGACCTGCGCGTCTTCGCGCAGATCTACTACCTCCAGGGCGCCGGCGGCCTGCGCAGCGAGACCGACCTCCTCGGCACGTACATCTACAACCTCGGCATCGGGCAGTCCAACTACGGCATGGCGTCCGCCGTCGCGACGTTCATGCTCCTGCTCACCCTCGCCCTGACCATCGGGTACGTCCGCAAGCTCGCCAACGAGGAGGACGCGTGACGCGCCATCGCTCGCTCTTCAACGTCCTCGGGGTGCTCGTCTGCCTCGTGTGGGTGTTCCCCGTCTACTGGATGGTCAACTCGGCCTTCCTGTCGCCCGAGCAGGTGCGCGCGTCGACGCCGACATTCGTGCCCTTCGGCGGCGACTTCTCAGCCTTCGGCCGCGTGTTCGACGCGAGCTTCGTCAGCTCGATGCGCCTGAGCCTCGTCGTGACGTTCCTCGTCGTGGCGATCGCGCTCGTCTTCGCGTTCCTCGCCGCGCTCGCCGTGAGCCGGTTCCGCTTCGCCGGGCGACGCGGCTTCATCCTCACGGTGCTCATCGTCCAGATGATCCCCGCCGAGGGGCTCTTCATCTCCCAGTACAAGATGCTGGAGTCATGGTCGCTCCTCAACTCCATCGCGGGCCTCTCGCTCGTGTACGTCGCGATGGTCCTCCCCTTCACGGTGTGGATGCTCCGCGGCTTCGTCGAGGGCATCCCGGTCGAGCTCGAGCAGGCTGCGATGATCGATGGTTGCGGCCGGACCAGGGCGTTCTTCGCCGTGACGTTCCCGCTGCTCGCACCGGGTCTCGTCGCGTCGGGCGTGTACGCGTTCCTCCAGTCGTGGAACGAGTTCACACTGGCCACGGTGGTCATGAGCCCGTCGAACCGGACCGTGCCGCTCTGGCTGCGCGGGCTCACCACGCAGTCGAACGCGGCCATCGACTGGCCGGGAGTCATGGCGGGCGCCCTGCTCGTCGCCGTGCCGGTCATCGTGTTCTTCGTCATCGTGCAGAACAAGATGACGTCCGGGCTCGTGGCCGGCGCGGTCAAGGGCTGAGCGGTCAGGGGTTGAGCGGCATGTCACGCGTGCACATCATCGAGTCGATCGGAAGGACAGCATCATGGAGGTCGTGATCAGGGGCACGACGGCGGAGCTCGGCGCGCTGGCAGCCGACTCGGTCGAGCACCTCGTCAGGACGCACGACGCGCCGGTCCTCGGGCTGGCGACGGGCTCGTCGCCCCTGCCGATCTATGCCGAGCTCATCCGCCGGCACGAGGCCGGGTTGAGCTTCGCGCACGTCCGCGCGTTCTCGCTCGACGAGTACGTGGGCCTGCCGCTCGGCCACCCCGAGTCGTACCGGGAGGTGATCCGGCGCGAGCTCACCGCGCAGCTCGACATCCTCGACGAGAACGTCCAGGGCCCCGACGGCGCGAGCGACGACATCGCCGGCGCTGGTCCGCGGTACGACGCGGCGATCCGCGACGCCGGAGGGGTGGACCTGCAGATCCTCGGGATCGGCAGCGACGGGCACCTCGCGTTCAACGAGCCGGGCTCGTCCCTCGCGTCGCGCACCCGCGTGAAGACCCTCACGCAGCAGACGCGCGAGGACAACGCGCGCTTCTTCGACTCAGCCGACGAGGTGCCGCACCACGTCCTCACCCAGGGCCTCGGGACGGTCCTCGAGGCCCGGCACCTCGTGCTCATCGCCGCCGGCGAGAGCAAGGCCGAGGCGGTCGCCGCGATGATCGAGGGACCGCTGAGCTCCTTCTGCCCCGCGTCGGTGGTCCAGCTCCACCCGCACGTCACCGTGCTGCTCGACGACGCGGCCGCGTCCCGTCTGCGCCTCGCCGACTACTACCGGTACGCGTACGACAACAAGCCCGCGTGGCAGGGTCTGTGAGCGGGGCTCTCGTCCTCGCGCTCGACGTCGGGGGGACGAACATGCGCGGCGAGGTGCTCGACTCGCGCCTCGGCGCACCCGTGGCGAGCCTCTCGCTCCCCACCCCGGAGCGCGACGGCGAGGCGACCCTCTCGGCCATCGAGATCCTCTGCCGCCGGTTGCTCGACGAGCTGACGCCCGCGCAGCGCGACCGCGTCGAGGTCGTGGGGCTCGGCGTGCCCGGGATCGTCGACCCCGTCAAGGGCGTGGTGCGGCTCGCGGGGAACCTCGGCTGGGTCAACATGCCGGTGGCCGCGCGGCTCACCGAGCGGCTCGACCTGCCCGTCCTCGTCCACCACGACGTCACCGCAGCCGGGCTCGCCGAGCAGGTGCTCGGAGCCGGGTCCGGGGTCGAGGACCTGCTCGCCGTCTTCATCGGGACGGGGATCGCCGCGACCATCGTCGTCGGCGGGAAGGCCGTGGCCGGCGGGTTGCACCAGGCCGGGGAGATCGGGCACGTGCCCATCACGCCCGACGGGCTGCTCTGCCCGTGCGGACAGCGCGGCTGCCTCGAGATGTACTCCTCGGCGCGCGCGATCGGGCGGGCGTACGGCGAGGTGACCGGGAACCCGGACGCGACGTCGCTCGACGTGGTCAACGCTCTCGGTTCTGATTCGCGTGCCGATGCCGTGTGGTCCGACGCGCTCGACGCCCTCGCGCACGGGCTGCTCGGGGCGATCACCCTGCTGTCGCCGTCCCGGGTGGTCGTCGGTGGCGGGCTCTCGGGGGCCGGGTCCGTTCTCGTGGAACCGCTCCGGGCTCGGCTGGTGGCGCGTGCGCGGGTCGCCGCGATCCCCCCGATCGTCACCGCCCGGCTCGGTCAGCGCGCCGGAGTGCTCGGGGCGGCGCTCGCGACGTTCCGCCAGCTCGCCGTGACCCCGGAGCGCCTCCCGGCCTGAGCCGTCTGCTCCGGAGTCCGGTGTGGGCTGCCCACCGGCCCACCGGCCCACCGGCTCGACGGGGCGTGCGCTCGAGGATGGAACGTCGGCTCCGGCGCACGCTCCGTCCTCAAGAGCACGCCTCGTCCTCCCGGTGTGCGTGCGCGGTGCTGTTCGGGGGACGGACTCGCTCTTGACTACGTAGTCAGGGTGTGTGACTCTCGTCTCCTGACTACGTAGTCAACGGGTGGCAAAGGAGCCAGGATGACCGAGAGAGCATCGTCTCAGGGCGTACAGCCTGAGAGTGCGCAGCCCCAGAGCGCGCAGGCACCGGGTGAGCAGGTTCCGAGCACGCCGGCACAGCGCACGCAGCGTGGCGCACCGCGCCCCCCGGCGATGACCGACGTGGCCCGCGCCGCCAACGTCTCCCAGAAGACGGTCTCGCGCGTCGTCAACGGCGAGCCCAACGTCTCCGACGAGGTCCGCGCCCGCGTGCAGGCCGCGATCGACGAGCTCGGCTTCCGGCCGAACGGCGCTGCCCGCGCCCTCGTCACCGCGCGGAGCCGCGTCATCGGCTTCGTCTCCACCGGCAGCACCCTCTTCGGTCCCACCTCGATGGCGGTCGGCGTCGAGCAGGCCGCTCGGGATGCCGGGTACACCGTCGCCGTGGTCCACACCCGCAGCGGTGACCCGCTCGACATCGGCGAGGCGCTCGACGAGCTCGCCTCGCGCGGGGTCGACGGCATCGTCGTCTCCGAGCCGGCCGACTCCCTCCGACCCGTGCGGCACACGCCGCCGGGCGTGCCCGTCCTCGCGCTCGAGCACCGCCCCGAGGCGAACGACGACTGGATCCTCGTCGGAGCCGACGACCGCCAGGGTGCGCGCGCCGCGACAGAGCACCTGCTCGCGCTCGGCCACCGGACGGTCTGGCACGTCGGCGGCCCCGAGGGCTGGGGAACCACCCACAACCGGCGCAGCGGCTGGCAGGACGCCCTCGAGGAGTCCGGCTGCGCGGTCCCGGAGGTCGTCCACGGTGACTGGACGGTCGGCTCCGGCTACGAGGCCGGCGTGCTCCTCGCGTCGCGCCCCGACGTCACCGCCGTCTTCGTCGCGAACGACGACATGGCGATCGGCCTCGTCCGCGCCTTCGAGCGCGGGGGGCTCGACGTGCCCGGTGACGTGAGCGTCGTCGGCTTCGACGACATCGCCGTCGCGTCCTACCTCCACGTCCCGCTCACCACTGTGCGCCAGGACTTCGGCGAGATCGCCCGTCAAGGGATGCGCCGCCTGCTCGCAGAGATCGAGGGGCGTCCCGTGGCGTCCCGCCGCTCGGCCGTGCAGGTCACCCTCGTCGTGCGCGAGTCCACGGCGCCTCCGCACCCGGACCGAACGCCCGTGCACCGGGCGCCCCAGGCGCCCACCCCGGTACCCGACCTCGACCCGGTCCCCGACCACGACGAGGAGAGCTGACATGGCACTGACCCGCCGCGAGCTGCTCCGCGGAGCGCTCCTCCTCGGTTCCGCCGCTGCCATCGGCACGACGGCCGGCTGCGCCCCGGGCGCCTCGACCACTCCGATCACGTCCGGACCCGTCGACCTGCTCCTGTGGACGCACGACGAGGGCTACATGAAGTTCTTCGAGGGCTCCCTCGACCTCGCCGCGTCCCTCACGCCCTACGAGTACTCGCTGCGCTCCACACGCATCGGGGCCACCGACCTCGTGACCAAGCTCATCGCGCAGGCTGTCGCCGGCCAGGGAACGCCCGACATCGCGGGCCTCGAGCTCGGCAACTTCGCACGCCTCCTGCGCGGCGAGCTCGCCCCCGAGCTCCTCGCCCCGCTCGACGACGCGGTCGCCGACGTCCGCGACGACCTCATCGAGGCGCGCTTGGCCCCCTTCACGCACGACGGGTCGCTCTACGCGCTCGACTCGGACGTGCCGATGGTCGTCTACTACCGCCGCGACGATCTCTTCGCCGAGCTCGGCGTCCCCACGGAAGCGGACTCCTGGGAGGACTTCGCGTCCTTCGGCAAGGGCTTCTACGAGAAGACCGGCCGGTCCCTCGGCGCGGTGGCGACAGGGACGGACCTCGGCCAGGTCATGCAGATCTTCTGGATGCTCCTCCTCCAGCGCGGCGGAGGCCTCTTCGACGCCGACGGCGAGCTCGCCATCGAGACGCCCGAGGCGGAAGAGGTCCTCACCTTCCTCGTCGACGGCGTGCAGTCCGGCTTCCTCACGACGGTGTCCGACTTCTACGGTCCCTCGATGCAGACCGCCCTCAAGGACGGCACCGTCATCGGCTTGTGGATGGCCAACTGGTACGAGGCCTACGGGCTCAAGCCCAACGTGCCCGAGCAGGCCGGGTCGTGGCGCATCGGCCCCCTGCCCCCGTTTCAGGGCGGCGGCGGACGCACGAGCGTCGGCGGCGGCACGGGTTTCGCCGCGATCAGCGGCTCGGTGAAGACCGACGCCGCGACGGGCCTCGTCACGGCCGCGTACCTCGAGCCGGAGCAGCAGGTCCGCCGCTTCACCGAGCTCGGGTACCTCCCGACCCGCCGGTCGGTCTACGCCGACGAGCGGCTGCTCGCCTCCGAGGACGAGTACCTCGGTGGCCAGCGCGCCTTCGAGGTCTTCGCGTCCCTCGTCGACGACGCCCCGCCCGTCTACCTCAGCGCGGACATCCTCATCCTCCAGACGGCGCTCTCGGGCGCCCTCGTCGACGCGTACCGCGGACGCAAGCGCCCCTCCGAGGCGCTGTCCGACGCCGCCGCGACCTTCCGCAGCCAGGCCTCTCGATAGGTATCGACATGACCACCACGACCACCAGCGGCGCCGTCGCCGCACCACCGCAGGCTGCCCGTGCCCGCACGGGCGGCGTCTCCGCCGCCACGCAGCGCGCGCCGTACCTCTTCATCGCGCCGTTCTACGTCCTCTACGTCCTGTTCATGATCGTGCCCGTGGGCGCCGCCATCTACCTCAGCCTCACCTCGTGGGTGGGGCTCGGGACGCCGACGTTCGTGGGCCTCGACAACTACTCCGGGCTGCTCACGGACTCGAGCTTCTGGACCGCTGCCGGAAACTCCGGCATCTACGTGGCGTTCTCGCTCCTGGTCATCGTGCCGTGCTCCCTGCTCATCGCGCAGGCGCTCAACACCAAGGGCCTGCGCGCCAGGGATCTCTTCCGGGTGACCTTCTTCGTTCCTATGGTCGTCTCGCCGATCGTCGTCGCGCTGATCTTCTCGATGATGCTCGACCGCGAGTACGGGCTGGTCAACAGCATGCTCTACTCGCTCTTCGGGGTTCCCGGCATCGACTGGCTCTCCGACCCCGAGTGGGCCAAGGTCTCCGTGAGCTTCGTGCTCCTGTGGCGTTGGGTCGGGTACCTGACGATCTTCTTCCTCGCAGGCCTGCAGGCTGTGCCGCGCGAGCTCTACGAGGCCGCCGAGCTCGACGGCGCCGGGGCGGTCCGGAAGTTCACCACCGTGACGCTCCCGTCCATCAAGCCCGTCACCGCGTTCGTCGTCGTCACGTCGTTCATCTCCGCCGCCCAGCTCTTCGACGAGCCGTACCTGCTCACCAAGGGTGGACCCGGGGAGGCGACCCTGTCGGTCGCGATGTTCATCTACCGCGCCGCCTTCGAGCGGCAGCAGTTCGGGTACGCCGCCGCCGCGGGTGTCTTCCTCTTCGTCATCGTGTTCGCCGTCAGCCAGCTGCTCAACCGGGCGCTGCAGATCGGGAGGGCCTCATGAGCGCCACGACCGTCACCACGCCGTCCGCCGGCGCTCCTGCCGCACCCCGTGGCCGCACGACCAAGGCTCCGAGCCGCCTCACCCCGAGCCGGGCGGCGCTCTACTGCCTCCTCGTCGTGCTTCTCGCGATCTTCGTCCTCCCGATGCTCTTCGCGGTCTCCGGCTCGTTCAAGCCGCGGGCTGACATCTTCGGCGAGCCGCTCCGGCTCATCCCGTCGACGGCGACGCTCGAGAACTACCGCAGCCTGCTCTCGAGCCAGCCGTTCTGGAGCTGGTTCGGCATGAGCGTCGGCGTCGCGACGGTGGCCACGGTCGTCTCCGTGTTCGTCTGCGCGCTCGCCGGCTTCGCGTTCGCCAAGTACCGCTTCCGGGGCAAGCAGCTGCTCTTCACCATCATGTTCAGCTCGCTGTCGGTGCCGTTCGCGGTGATCCTCGTCCCGCTCTTCGTCCTCCTCGTCAAGACGGGCCTCGGCTCGCCGTACTTCGCGCTCATCATCCCGTGGGTGGCGCCCGCGTTCGGGATCTTCATGATGCAGCAGTACATCGTCCAGTCGATCCCGGACGAGATCCTCGAGGCGGCCCGCATCGACGGCTGCACCGAGTTCGGCATCTTCCTGCGCGTGGTCCTGCCGCTCCTGCGTCCCTCGCTCGGCGCGCTCGGCGTGTGGAGCTTCCTCCAGTCGTACAACAGCTTCCTCTGGCCGCTCGTCATCGTCTCCGACGTCACCAACTACACGCTCCCGCTGGGCCTCAACATCCTCTACGCCTCGGAGAACCGCGCGTTCGACCTCGTCCTGCCGGGCGCTGTCCTCGCGTCGGTGCCGATGCTCATCGTCTTCCTCGTGCTGCGCAAGCAGCTCCTCGAGGGACTCTCCGCCGGGGCCGTCAAGGGTTGACCAGCCCGCCCCCAGATCTCGCGGCCGGTCGCCGCACCGCACCTGAGCCACCTGCAACCCGAAGGACACCATGACCCACCAGCACACCGACCGCGTCCTGTTCGGCGCCGCCTACTACCTCGAGTACCAGCGCTCGCCGCGTCTCGACGTCGACCTCGACCGCATGGTCGAGGCCGGGTTCACCCTCATCCGGGTGGGCGAGTCGGTGTGGTCGACGTGGGAGCCGGAGGACGGGGTCTTCGACCTCGACTGGCTCCAGCCGGTCCTCGACGGCGCCCACGCGCGGGGGATCTCGGTGATCCTCGGGACGCCCACGTACGCGGTGCCGATGTGGCTCGCACGCAAGCACCCGGAGATCGCCGGCGAGCGGAAGACGGGCCAGCCGTCCGGCTGGGGCGCGCGCCAGGAGGCCGACTTCAGCCACCCCACGTTCCGGTTCTACGCCGAGCGCGTGGTGCGCCGCGTCGTCGAGCGCTACGCGGACCACCCCGCCGTCGTGGGCTTCCAGGTCGACAACGAGCCCGGCAACGAGCTCTTCCACAACCACAGCGTGTTCCAGCGCTTCGTCGACGAGCTGCGCCACGAGTACGGCACGGTCGAGCGCCTCAACGCCGAGTGGGGACTGACCTACTGGTCGCACCGCCTCTCCACGTGGGCGGACCTCTGGACGTCCGACAACAACGCGCAGCCGCAGTACGACCTCGCGTGGCGCCGCTTCCAGGCACGCCTGACGACGGAGATGATCGGCTGGCAGGCCGACGTCGTGCGGGAGTACGCGCGCCCCGACCAGCTCGTCACCACGTGCATGGCCTACGACCGTCCTGCCCTCGAGGACGACGCGGTCGCCGCCGTCCTCGACGTCACGGCCGGCAACCCGTACTACCGGATGCAGGACCACCTCGCGCTGCCCGACCAGGCCGACCCGGACACCACCCAGCAGTGGTTCACCACCGGCACGTGGAGCGTCTACCGCACGGCGGACCGCATGTACTCCTCGCGCCAGGAGCCGTTCCTCGTCACGGAGACCGCCGCGTCCTCCATCTGGGGATCGAGCCTCAACGAGACGCCGTACGACGGCCAGATCCGTCAGGCCGCCTGGGCCCTCGTCTCCCGCGGGGCGAGCGCCATCGAGTACTGGCACTGGCACTCCCTGCCCTACGGCACGGAGACCTACTGGGGCGGCGTCCTGCCGCACAGCAACGAGCCCGGCCGCGTCTACCGCCAGGTCGCCGCGCTCGGGGCCGACCTCGCGGCCGCCGGCGAGGCCGTCGTCGGCCTCGTCCCCGAGGCGGACCTCGGCATCCTCTACGCCAACGACTCCAAGTGGGCCCTGGCCTTCCAGCCGCCCTTCGGCGGCACCCAGCCGGACGACCGCTCCTACGAGAAGATCGTCGACGCCTGGTACCGGGCCGCCTTCGACGCCCGCCGCCAGGCCCGCGTCATCCACCCACGCCACCTCTTCGCCCGCACGCCCGCCGACGTGGTCGCCGAGCTTCCCGCGCTCGTCGTCCCCGGCTTCTACGTCGCGTCCGACGAGCAGCTCGACTGGCTCCGCGACTACGCCGCCGCGGGCGGGCACCTCGTCCTCGGCATCCGCTCCGCGTACGCCGACACCGAGGCCCGCGCGCGCGACGACCGCCAGCCCGCCCGCCTCGCCGAGGCCGCCGGCGTCTCCTACGACGAGTTCTCGACCGTCGGAGCCCTGCCCGTGCGTGGCTCGGACGGCCTCTCGCTGCCCGACGGCGCGACCGCCACGCGCTGGGTCGACGGCCTCGTCGCCGACGACGGCACCGACGTCCTCGCCACCTACGACCACCCGCACTTCGGCCGCTGGCCGCTCGCGACCACGCGCGTGCACGGCGACGGACGGATCACCGTCGTCGGCACGCAGCCCTCGCCCGCGCTCGGCGAGGCGCTCGTGCGCTGGGTCGTGCCGGTCGCGCTCGCGGACCCGTGGATCGCCGGGGTCGACCGCCCGGAGTCGGTGACGGTCACCGGTGGGAACGGGGCCGAGGGGCGCGGGACGGTGCGCTTCGTCCACAACTGGTCGTGGGAGCCCGCGACGCTCACGCTCCCGGTCGCGGCCGAGGACCTGCTCGCGGACGGTCGCCCGGTGCTCGGGGCCGGGACCGAGATCGCCCTCGGACCGTGGGACGTGCGGGTGCTGCGCGAGCAGGGCTAGCGGACGGGGTGGGTGGTCGCATCAGGTCAGCCGCTCGGTCAGGTGGACGGTGACGTCGTCGCCGACATCCTTGCCGAGCTTCTTCCGGAGCTTCGCGCTGATCGAGAGCATGTGACCGCCCGCCCCAGTCGGCATGAGCCCGAGGGTCAGCGGCTCGTCGTCGACCGTCGCGACGACCTTGATCGCCTTGCCGGTGCCGAACAGCTCCACCGAGCCCGGGACCTCGACGCAGGACCACACGTCACCCTTGACCTCGAGCCCGATGGGGGCGGTAAACCTGACGTCGATCGGACCTGGACCGGTGCTCATGACGACGACCTCTCGCGGGGTGGTGGTGAGTGTGGCGGCGATCCGACTCAACCACACACGCGACGTCCGTGTCTCCGGCGCGAGCCCTTGCGTGTCGAGGTGATCGACCTCTAGGTTTATCGATCTCGATAACATCGGCATCGATAAGCCAGGGGGAAGCCATGGAGACGACCATCGACACGGACGAGGACGTCCGCGCGACCCCACGGCGGAGTATGCGGATCGCGCTCAGATCGGCGTCGGTCGCTCTGGTCGCGGCCGGCAGCATCGCCCTGGCGGACGGGCTGGCGCAGATGTGGTCCCGCGGGATCACGGCCCGTTACCTCCTCACGATCGGCGGAGGGGACCCGCGTCAACCGGCTGACGCCCTTCCGCAGTTCCTCCAGCTCATCAACCTGAACGAGGACGTCCTCTACCTCGAGGACCTCCCTCTCGGGGTCCGGCTGCTGTGCATGTCGCCCGCGCTGGTCGCAGGGAGCACGGCGTTCGTCGCGTCGCTGTTCGTCGTCCGGCTCGTGCGCGCCGTCGCTCGAGGCGATGCCTTCGGGCGCCGGCCGCGTCGCGCGCTCGGCGTCGCGGGGATCACCTGCCTGGCCGGCGGGCTGCTCCAGGGCCTGCTCGACACGGCGGCGGTCGCGCGCCTCGTCGCGCTCACCGGGCAGAGCCTCGATGCCGACGGCACGATGCTGTCCGACGTCTACCGGGTCGTGAGCCTCGAGGTCCCGCACTGGCCCGTCCAGACCATCCTCGTCGGGGCCGTCGGCTGCATCCTGCTCCTCGCCTTCCGGGCGGGCGCCGAGCTCCAGGAGGAGGCCGCGGGTGTCGTCTGACCCACCCGCCGACGTGGTGTGCCGGCTCGACGCGCTCCTCACCGAGCGGGGGATGACCCTGACCGAGCTCTCCCGGCGCACCGGGATCACCATGGCGAACCTGTCGATCCTCAAGAACAACAAGGCGAAAGCCGTCCGGATCTCGACGCTCCGGGCTTTGTGCGACGTGCTCGACGTGACTCCGGGGGACATCTTCGTCGTCGCGGACGGGACGGGGCGGCGCGGCGCCTAGGTCGGAGCTCGTCGCGCAGCTGCATCGTCGCGGGCTACGACGGACGCCGACCTGCCCGCTCGGCATCGCGGGGCGCGTCTCCACCGTCACGCCCCGCCCGTCGGTCAGCCAGCAACAGCCCGAGCGACGCGAGCGCCGCACCGAGCCCGGCGCCGACCGTGTTCGCCACCCAGTCGGTCGACGTGCAGGAACGGCCGATCATCGGGAGACCGAGCTGGAGCAGCTCGATGAGCAGGGACGCACCGGTGCCGATGGCGAACGCCGACCACGGCCGCCGGGTCGCGGCGGTCAGGGCGAGGGTCAGGGGGACGAACAGGATGATGTTGGCCAGCGGCTCCACCCGGAGGAGATCCCGCGGTGCGAAGGCGAGCTCGCACATCATGTCGGCTCTCGGCGCAGCGGGCAGAAGGGTGAGCGCTGCCAGCAGGACGCCGGACACGAGCACGAGCCCCCACGCGGCGCGGGGCCGCGTCCGCAGCCAGCCCGCCGTCGTGGGGGCGGCGAGCAGCAGGACGACGATGCAGGCTCGGGCGAGCTCGGGGTACTGAGCGAGGAGGGAGGCGGCCATCCCCGGCTACTCCGCCGGAGCGGCGTCACGAGATCGCCAGCGGAGCAGGAGCCCTGCGGATGCCCTCGGCAGGTCCGACGCCTGCTCTCGCGTCTGGGAGTGTCTCATCCCTCGACTGTACCGAGGGCGCCCGTCGCGGCGAGAACGCCCTCGCAGCGCGCAGCACCTACGGCTGACCGGCTCATCCTCGAGGAGGAGGCGAACCCACCGCGGATCTCGGCCGCCGGGAGGTCCTCGCGCCCGGGTGCTCTCCGTAGCGTCGACGGCGGACGGGTCGGCACCATGTGACGGCCCGCCGCCGACGACGGGAGAGTCATGATCGAGGTAGAAGCGTTGACGAAGCGCTACGGGACCACCACGGCGGTGGACGGGCTGAGCTTCACGGCCCGCCCCGGCACCGTGACCGGGTTCCTCGGCCCCAACGGTGCCGGGAAGTCGACGACGATGCGCGTGATCGTGGGGCTCGAGCGCCCCACGGCGGGCACCGCGACCGTCGGTGGGATGCGCTACGCCGACCTGCCCGCGCCGCTGCACGCGGTGGGCGTCATGCTCGACGCCCGCTCCGTGCACCCAGGGCGCACGGCGGTCAAGCACCTCCTCGCCCACGCGCGGACACACGGCATCGGGCGCGCCCGCGTCGACGAGGTCATCGCGATGACCGGCCTGGAGTCGGTCGCCCGCCGCCGGGCCGGGACCTTCTCGCTCGGCATGGGACAGCGGCTCGGCATCGCGACGGCGCTGCTCGGCGACCCTGAGACGCTCATCCTCGACGAGCCGGTCAACGGCCTCGACCCGGACGGCGTGCTCTGGGTCCGCAGGCTCGTCCGCGACCTCGCGGCCGAGGGACGGACGGTCCTCCTCTCGTCCCACCTCATGCACGAGCTCGCGCTGTGCGCCGACAGGGTCGTCATCATCGGCCGCGGCCGCCTGCTGGCCGACGCGACGGTGCAGGAGATCGTGGACCGCTCCGAGCGCGCCGGCACCGTCCGCGTGAGGACGGCGAGCCCGGAGGTGCTCGCGCGGGCGCTGCTCGCGCTCGGCGCCGACGTCGCGCCGCAGGGTCCCGGCGTGCTCCACGTGCGTGGGACGACGGTCGACGAGGTCGGCGCCGCCGCCGGACGCTGCGGGGCCACCGTGCTCGAGCTCTCGACCGAGGGCGGATCCCTCGAGGAGGCCTACCTCCAGCTCACCGCGGACTCCGTCGAGTACCACGGCCGCGCCGGCGACCAGCACCACGGCCGCTCCACCGCCGACGTCTCGGCCCCCATCGGAGGCTCCCGATGACGGCTCCCGCCGCACTCTCCGCCCGCGCACGAGGCCGTGACGCTGCCGCCGTGCACCGTGGTCCGACGTTCCCTCGCGTCGTCGCCTCGGAGTGGACCAAGGTGCTCAGCCTGCGCTCGACCGCCTGGATCGCGATCGTCACCGTCGTGGTGTCGTGGGTCGTCACGTACCTCTCCGCGAACGCCTCGTCCGGGGACCCGGGCTTCGACCCGTCGGCCTCGCTGCCCGACGGGCTCGCACTCTCCCAGATCGGCACCCTCGTCCTCGGTGTCCTCGTCGGGACGGGTGAGTTCCGCACCGGGGCGTTCCGGACGACGTTCACGGCGGTCCCGCGCCGGCTGTCCGTCCTCGCCGCCCGGACTGTCGTGGTGGCGGTCGTCGGTGCGCTCGTCGCGGCTCTGGCCCTCGTCGCCGCCGTCCTCGGCGTCCTGCCCGCGGCACGCTCCCGAGACATCCCGCTCGACCTCACCGCGGACTGGACGCCCCAGATGCTCCTCGGGTCCGCCCTCATGCTCCTCGGCATGGCGGTGCTCGGCCTCGCGATCGGGTCGCTCCTGCGGCGCACCGTGCCGGCGATGACGCTCGCGCTCGCGCTCGTCTTCGTCGTGCCAGTCGCGCTCAGCCTGGCGTCCGAGCTCGTCGCGGGACCGCCGACGGGGCCGGCGCCCGTCGAGACGGACGTGGTCGAGCTCGACCCGGTGAGCACCGCCGTCGCGCTCCTGCCCGGCGACGCCGCGTTCCGCATGACGACGGACCCCGAGGCCGGCGGCGTCGACGGTGCTCCTGACCTCGGTCCGGTCGGCGGCGGGCTCGTCTTCGGCGCGTGGATCCTCCTACCGCTCGTCGCGGCCGGCGTCCGCCTGCGCACCCGGGACGTGACGTGAGGCCGGCCCGGGCGGTCAGCCTCCCGCGGGTCCTCGCGTCGGAGTGGACCAAGGTCACGAGCGTCGGCTCCACGGTGTGGACGGCTCTCGGTGTGGTGCTCACGGCTGCGGGCGTCGCGGTCGGGCTCGGGATGTTCGTGCGCGTCGGAGACGGCACGAGCGGGGTGTCGCTCGTCGTCTCCGGGGTGGTCGTCGCCCAGCTCGCGGCCCTCGTGCTCGGTGTGCTCGTCGGGACCGCCGACTACGCGACGGGCTCGTCGACCACCACCTACACGGCCGTCCCGCGGCGCCTGCCCGTGCTCGCCGCGCAGACGCTGCTCACGGCCGCCGTCGCGGTCGTCACCGCGGTCGTCGCTCTCGGAGCGGCCGTCCTCGTGACCGTCGCGCAGCGGGACGCCACCGGCCTCGCGCTCCTCGAGACGGACGGCTCGTCGCGAGCCCTCGTGGGGTTCGTGGCGTACCTGACGGCCGTCGCTCTGCTCGGTCTCGCAGCGGGTGCGCTCCTGCGCAGCCCGGCCGCGGCGCTCGTCGGCGGCGTGGTGCTCCTCGTCGTGCTCGACCAGGTCCTCGCCGCCAACCCGGGACGCGTCGCCGACACGGCACGCGCGCTCCTGCCCGGGGTCGGCGCCCGCCTGGTGCGCGACGACGCCCAGCTTGCCTCAGTCGAGGCGGCGAGCCTCGGCCCGCACCTCGGGGCGTGGGGCGCGGGCCTCGTCCTCGCGGCCTGGGTGCTCGGGCTGCTCGTCGTCGCCGCGGTCCGGCTGCGCACCGACGACGTGCTCACGGGGGTGCGCCGGTGAGGGGAGCCGTCGACGGTGAGAGGGTAGGCCACATGCCCGCGCACCCTTCCGGCCGCCGTCGCCCGTGGATGGTCCACGCCGTGACCGGTGCGGTCGTCCTGCTGCTCGGCTGCGTCACGGCGGCGCTCGCGTGGTCGACCGTCGACGGCATCATCCGCCTCGGCATGTTCCCTCCCGGTGCGTCGCAGCTGTGGACGGTGCCCACGGCGTGGCTCGTCGGGACCGTGCTCGGAGCCGCTCTGCTGACGGCTCGGCGGGCACGGCCCCTCGCGGTCGTCGTGGCGCTCACCGTCCTCGGTATCCTCTCGATCGTCCTCACGGGCGTCCTCGGGATCCTCGGCGTCTGCCTCGCGATCGCCCTCTACTCCGTCGCGACCGAACGCTCCGCGCCCGTCACGTGGGGGACGGGGGCGGTCGTGCTCTGCGTGCTCGCGTTCGTGTCCTGGAACTGGCAGGACATCGGTGTCGGCGAGATCCTCCTCTGGGGCAACATGCCGCTGCCGGCCGACGCCGAGCCTGCTCGCCAGCTTGCCGAGCCGGAGTTCTCCCCGGGCCGGCGGTCCGCGTCGGCGACGCTCCTCCTCGTGCTCCTCCTCGGCGCGGTCGCCGCCGGCTCGGCCGTGCGGGCCAGGCGGCTCGACGCGCAGGCGGGCGTGGACCGCGAGGCGGCGGCGGCGCGGGACCACGAGGCGAGCGCCGCGCTCGGCCGCGCCTCGGAGCGAGGCCGCATCGCCCGCGAGATGCACGACATCGTCGCGCACAGCGTGTCCGTGATGATCGCCCTGTCCGACGGGGCGGGCGCCGCGCTGGACCGTGCTCCCGACCGCTCGCGCGAGGCGCTCCTCGAGCTCTCCCGGACCGGGCGGGCGGCGCTGGCCGACATGCAGCGGGTCCTCGGGGTGTTCGACCCCTCGGACGAGGACGCATCGGGGGCCGAACGGACGACGCCGACGGAGACCGACCTGCGGACGATCGTCGACCGGTACCGCGCCGCGGGTCTCCCGCTCACCGCGACCGGCCTCGACGTGGTGCTCCCGGCGGACACCTCGGTGCGCCTCGCGCTCGTGCGCATCGTCTCCGAGGCGCTGACGAACGTCCTCCGGCACGCCCCCGGCACCGCATCCGTCGAGGTCCGCGTCCGGCGCACCGCGTCCGTCGTCGAGGTCGAGGTGCTCGACGACGGCGGCACGCGACCGGTGGTGGGCGGTGGGACGGGTCGAGGTGTCTCCGGCATGCGTGAGCGCGCCGCGCTCCTCGGCGGCCGGGTCGACGTGGGCCCCCGGCACGACGGAGGATGGCGCGTGCACGTCGTGCTGCCCTGCGACGGCGACCTCGACGAACGCGACGACGACGGAGACGGAGGCGACCGATGACGACCGTGCTCCTCGTGGACGACCAGGCGCTCCTGCGCATGGGCCTGCGCCTCGTCATCGAGTCCGAGACCGATCTCGAGGTCGTCGGGGAGGCGTCCGACGGGGCGGTCGCGGTGGAACAGGTCGCCGCGCTGCACCCGGACGTCGTGCTCATGGACATCCGCATGCCTGGCACGGACGGCATCGAGGCCACCCGGCGCGTCGTCGCGGAGCACCCCGCGACGCGGGTGCTCGTGCTGACCACGTTCGACGTCGACGAGGCGGCCTTCGCAGCGCTGCGCGCGGGAGCCAGCGGCTTCCTCCTCAAGAACTCCCGGCCGGAGGAGCTCGTCGAGGCGATCCGGACCGTGGCGTCGGGGAGCTCGGTCGTCGCGCCGCGGATCGTGCGCCGCATGCTCGACCTGTTCGCCCCGCACCTGCCCGACGGCGCGGCCACCGACGGCGCGGCCACCGACGCCGACGGTCCGGACGTGCTCGACCCGCTCCTGCGCACGCTCACCCCGCGTGAGCTCGACGTGCTGCGCTGTGTCGCGGAAGGGCTGTCGAACGCCGAGATCGCGGAACGTCTCGTGCTGTCCTCGACGACGGTGAAGACCCATGTGGGCAACATGCTGGCCAAGCTCGGCGTGCGGGACCGGGTGCAGGCCGTGATCCTCGCGTACGAGAGAGGTCTCGTCGGGTCGCGTCGGGCGTGAGGCTGGAGCTCCGGCCGTGCGCGCCCTCCTCTTCCGTCACCCGACGACGGCCGCTCACGAGGTCGGGGAGCTCCTGGCGATCGTCGCTCCCGACGCCGCGAGCAGCGACGACGCCGCGTCCCGCGCGGCGGCGAACGGTTCGGCGAAGGTGTCCATCCCGACCGTCACGAGGCCGCCTTCGTAGAGGAGCATGAGCGTCCTGGCCGCCCGGTCGGCACCGGCGACGCCCGCCTCCAGGCAGAGCTGCTCGAAGACGTCGTGCATCCATCGCTTCTGGCGGGTGGTCTCGACGGCGACCGGATCGTCGGGGTCGCTCGTCTCCGCGTGGGCGTTGATGGCGCTGCAGCCCTTGGCGCTGTTCTCGACGGCCCACCGACCGGAGACGTCGAACACCGCGAGGATGCGGTCCACGCTGCCCTCCTGCTCGCGCTCGAGCTCGCGCTCCAGGTGCTCGCGCCAGCGGGCGTCACGCCTGCGGAGGTAGGCGACGGCCAGCGCCTCCTTCGACCCGAAGCGGTCGTAGAGCGTCTTCTTGGTGACCCCCGCGGCGGCGGCGATGGCGTCGACGCCGACCGCGTGGATCCCCTCGCGGTAGAAGAGGTCGGACGCCGCGGCCAGGAGCTGCTCGGCACCGGGCGTGTAGCGCGGCATCTCCTCGGGCTGGTTCGTGGTCCGCATGCGATCGACTATACCGCTCTGTATAGTCGACGTCATGAGTACACCGATCGGTATACCCCAGCGTCTGCTGCTCGTCGGCGCGTCGGTCGCCTTCGTCCTGACCTGGAGCTCCGGATTCGTCATCGCGAAGGTCGGCACGGACACCGCACCGGTCCTCACCGTGCTCTTCTGGCGGTACGTCGTCGGGGCGATCCTCCTGGCCTGCACGGTGGCGCTCAGGCGCCGGGCGCAGCCCGTCCGCATGCCGCTCTGGCACGACGTGCGACCGCACCTCGGCATCGGCCTCTTCGCCCAGCTCGGCTACGTCCTGCCGATCTACATGGCGGTCGGCGCCGGGGTCGCCGTCGGCACGACCGCGCTCATCGACGCTGTCCAGCCGCTGCTCGTCGCGACGTTGGTCGGCCCCCTCCTCGGGCTGCGGGTCCGGGCGCTGCAGTGGGTCGGCCTGGTGCTCGGAGCTGTCGGGGTCGTCCTCGTCGTCATGGCGGACGCCTCGGCGTCCGTGTCGCCGACCCCCGCCTACCTGCTGCCGGCGGCCGCGCTGGCCAGCCTCGTCACCGCGACGTTCCTCGACCGCCGGACCAGCGCCCGGCTCGGCGTCTTCGCGACGCTCGCCACCCATGCCGCCGTCACGCTGCTGGCCGTGACGGTCCTCGCGGCGGCCGCCGGGGCCCTCGTCCCGCCGACCACCGTGAGCTTCTGGGCCTCGACCGTGCTCATCGCCGTGTTCCCGACGCTCGTCGCCTACGCGCTCTACTGGTACCTGCTGCGCCGCCTCGGTATCACGGTGCTCAACGCGCTGCTCTACCTCGTGGCCCCGACCACCGCGGTCGCCGGCGCCCTGCTCTTCGGGGACCCGTTCACGCCGGCCACGGTCGCGGGCCTCCTGCTCGGCGCGGTCGCGGTAGGGCTGGTCGTCGCGCCGCCGCGTTCGACAGGGCGTGCTCTCGAGGGCGGGGCGTCGGCTGCAGAGCACGTCCCGTCCGCAAGAGCACGCCCTGCACGCCCCGTCGGGCGACGGGCGGTTGGGTCAGCGGGCCAGCAGGGCCTTCAGGGCGGCGTTGACCTCGTCGGCGTGGGTCCACAGGAGGCCGTGCGGGGCGCCCTCGACCTCGACGTACGTCGCCTCGGGGAAGTACTCGGCGAACGGGCGTCCGGTCGAGTCGATCGGGAGGATGCGGTCGCCCGTGCCGTGGAGGATGAGCGTGGGCAGCCCGGCCGTGCGGACGGCCGCGACGTCGGCCCGGAAGTCCGTGAGCCACGAGGGGACCACGGCGTAGGCGGCATCGGGGGCGCTCGCGGCTGCGGTGGCCCAGCTCGCACGGACGGCCTCCTCGCTGATGCGGGACCCGAGGTTCTCGTCGAGGTTGTAGAAGTCGGCGAAGAAGTTCGTGAACCAGGCGAAGCGGTCGGCGCGGGCCGTCTGGGCGATGCCGTCGAAGACGGACTGCGGGACGCCGGTGGGGTTGTCGTCCGTCTGGAGCAGGAAGGGCTCGAGGGAGGCGAGGAAGCCGAGCCGGCTCAGGCGCTCGGTGCCGTAGGTGCCGACGTAGCGGGCGACCTCGCCGGTGCCCATCGAGAACCCGACGAGGGTGACGTCATGGAGGTCGAGGGTCTCGAGGAGCGCGTGGAGGTCCGCGGCGAACGTGTCGTAGTCGTAACCGGTGGCCGGGTGGCTGGACTTCCCGAAGCCGCGGCGGTCGTAGGCGACGACACGGTGGCCGGCGTCGAGGAGTGCGCGCGTCTGACGCTCCCAGGATCGACCGTCGAGCGGGTAGCCGTGGATGAGGACGACGGGGGCGGCGTCGGCGGGGCCGTGGTCCTCGTAGTAGATGTCGATGCTGGCGGAGTTCTCGGTCCCGGTGGTGACGTACGGCATGTGTCTGCTCCTGTCCGATCGAGAGGAGAGCGGTCGTTCTCCCCGATGTCGACTACACTAGAGAACGAGCGTTCTCCCCGCAACCCCCAGTTTGGTGAATGGTGAAAGAAGTCCTCATGACCGAGCCGAGCATCCGCGACACCGTCGTCGCGACAGCCGACGACCTCTTCTACTCCCGCGGTGTCCAGGCGGTGGGCATGGACGAGCTCCGCACCGGAGCCGGGGTCTCCCTCAAGCGTCTCTACCGCGAGTTCCCGTCCAAGGACGCGATCGTCCTCGCCGTCCTCGAGCGGCGCGCGCACTCCTGGCAGGAGTGCCTCTCCCGCGAGGTAGACGCGGCACCGACGCCCCGCGAGAAGCTCCTCGCCATCTACGACTACCTCGTCGGATGGACCGGCGAGGACACGTTCCGTGGCTGCGGCTTCATCAACACCTTCGGCGAGCTCGGCTCCGTGAACCCGGACGTCGCCGAGGCGGTGCGTGCCCACAAGGAGGGCTTCGCCGACTACGTCGCAGGCCTCGCGGCCGACGTGGGTCTCGATCCGGGCGTCGCACCGCAGCTCGTCCTCCTCGCCGAGGGCGTCCAGACCATGGCCGCCATCACGCACGACGCCACCTGGGCGGCGACCGCGCGCGCGGGCGCCACCACGCTCATCGACGCCGGGCTGGCCACGGCTTCCAGCCGTCGCTGAGCCGCGCGAGCCGGCGACGCGCAGCGCGGGCGCGGCGGACGGGGTCCGGGCCACCGACGAATCCGCCGCCGCCGTTCTCCGCGCCGTCGGCGGAGAGGACGCGGTAGGTCACCGCCGTCCGGACCCACGGCGGGCCCGGCATCCAGCGCCGCGCGACGGTCTCGACGAACCGTCCCTCGACGACCGCGAGCACGTCGCTCTCCATCTCGCCCGCGAGGAGGAGGACGTCGTCGTCGCACGCGTCGCAGCCGCAGTCCGGGTAGGGGAAGTCCTGCAGCGCACCGGCGTGGACGACGACGTGCGGGAAGCTCGTCAGCACCACGGTGAGCGGCGCGGCGTCCGGGTCCGAGGGTGTGATCCGGACGGCTCGCACGGCGTCGGCCTGCGAATGGAGCAGGTCGGCGGCGTGCGCGAGATCGTCGCTCGCCTCTGCGTCGTACTCGCTCACGAGGTGGTCGACGAGCGCCTGCGCCACCTCGTGCAGCGGGGCGAACCGCTCCGGGTGCATCGTCGTGCTGTACGCCTCGCCCGGTGCCTCGTCCTCCCACCGGTCCCCGTAGGGGATCGGAGCCCCGGCCGCGTCGCGATAGACCGGTGCCGGGGTCAGTGCGGGTCGGGAGTAGGGCGTCATCGCGCCACTCTAGGGGGTGTGCGCCTCAGGCGAGCGAGGCCTCGTATCGAGCCTTGAGGGCTTCCCAGCCGTAGTCCAGCGCCCGGGAGCCGACGACCCGCTCGACGTCGTGCCCGTCGAGAACCGCGTCGAGGACCGCGAGGCAGATGTGCCAGCCCGCTGCGAGGGCACCGTCGTCGGCGCGCTTGTCGAACGTGTGCTCCAGGGCGAGGCGCGCGCCGCCCGCGGCGGGCTCGAGCGTCCAGCGCAGGATCTGGTCCCCGCACCGGTGGACGAGCTCCCTCGGCGCGTCGCAGACGAGGACCTCCGCGTCGACGCCTGGGTCGGTCGGGTGCTGGCGGCACGTCGCGGGCCCGGTGGAGGTGAGCGGTCGGTCGGGGACGACCGGTGACCAGCGGTCCACGTGCTCCGGGTCGACGAGCATCGGCCAGACGGCGTCGACCGGCTGCGGCAGCACGCGGTGCATGAACAGCACCCAGCGACCTCCCTCGTTCGTGAGCGTCGCCTCGACGGGCGTCGACTCGATCCGGTCCGTGATGAGCGGCGATTCGTCCATGCATCCAGCATGCCTTCTCTGCGAGACTTGGCGAGCGCGCTCGCGGCAGTCAGGAGAGTCGTGGCGTCGGCGTCGGCGTCAGCCATCGGAGAGGACCTGACCATGGACGACCCTGGCGTGCGGCCGACGCCGAGCTCCCCGCCCCGGCAGTTCCCGCCCCGGCAGTTCCCGCCCGGACGGCACCCGACCGAACAGCCCGCGAGCGGTGGCGTGCCCTGCACATCGTGTGGAAGTGGGTCGTCGTCGGGGCTGTCGTGCCGAGCGCACTGTGGGCCGGGGTCGTCGTCGTCGGCGCCTTTGTCACCGGCCTCGAGGCGATGGTCCAGGGGATCGGCTACCTGTTCCTCCTCGTCATCATGGTCGGCCCGCCCGGTGCGCTGGTCGGCCTTGTGCTCGGGCTCGTGGACCACCGTCTCGGGCACGCCGTCGAGCGGCGTCCGCGGAGCCGGCGCGCGGTTGCAGGCGCGACCGTCGCGATGTTCCTCGTCATCGCCGCCGCCATCCGGGTGCTCATGCTGTTCACGACCTCCGGGGTCGGCGAGGTGGCCCTCGTCACCACCTGCCTGGCGTACGCGGCGCTCCCCGCACTCGTCACGCTGCGCCGCTACCGGCGGCTCTCTTCCACTCCGTGGGCCGGACGGCGCCGGGCCGCGCCCACGGCGCGGCCGAGCGCGTCAGCCCGTGGCGCAGTCTCGATCGGCAGACGCCTCGAACGTCGGGACGGGGCGCGCTTCGGCCTCCTCGGGCGTCGTGGCCAGACCGTTGCGGTCGATGTCCTCGATCAGCCAGTCCATCTCGTCGATCTCGCGCCGCTGGGCTTCGCTGATCGAGGCGGCGAGCTCGCACACGCGCACGTCGGCGATCTCGGCCCGCTCGGAGCGCGTGATCGCCAGCGAGTGGTGAGGGATCATCGCGCTCATCCAGCTCGAGTCCTGCACCGTCGTCTGGCTACGGTCGAGGAACACCCCGCCCGCGAGCAGCACGACGCCCGCGGTCACGATGGCGATGTTGGCCTTGGCGCTCTTGTACATGTTGAGCATCCAGCCGAGCATCACGAGAGCCATCGCCCCACCCATGGTCAGTGCCATGAACACCCGGCTCTGGCTGAAGCGCACGTGGCTCCACTCCCAGGAGCCCACGAACATCACGAAGTACATGACGACCATCCCCGTGAGGATCATCGCCGCGAAACGGAGATACATACCTCTCATCTGGTGCGACTTCTCGTCGCTACGCTGGCCGTCTGTCTCCCGCTCGTCATGCATGGTCATCGGACCGCTCCCTTCGCCGTCGCGTCGCCCGTTCCCGCTGACGCACGGCCTGCTGGTCCGACCGACGGAGCCGTCGTGGTCATCGGTCCCGGCGGCGGCGGGTGAGGCGCACACTGTGCAGAGACATCTCCACGGTAGGCACGGACGACGCGACACGCACCGCGACGGTCACTCGTCGTGAGAGGCCCGTGAGTAGGCGTGGCGTCCTGGGGCGGCTGTCACGCCGAACGCGACGACGCTCGTCGCGATCGCGAGCGTGCCGGCTGCGAAGAATCGGGAGTCGTGGATCCCCTGGTCGAGGCTGTGGGCCACGTAGAAGATCGCACTCACCCCGATCGGGCCGAACCAGCCCGCGAAGGCAGCGTCGCGCCGGCTCAGACCGAGAGGCCGGCGCAGCGCGAGCACGACCGGCAGCCGGCGCAGCAGCAGGACGGCGGCGACGAACGCTACGGCCGGCAGCCCGAGCGCGCCCCACTCCTGCCACGGCAGGACGGCGCCGAGCACGACGAAGAGCGGGATGACGGCGAACCGGTTGATCGCCTCGTCCACGTGGTCCTGGACACCACGCTCACCCGAGCCGATGGCGCGGTTGTAGGCGAGGCCGGCGACGAACACGGCAAAGACCCCGTCGGTGTGCGCAACCCGTGCCACTCCGAGCGCGGCGACCGCGAGCAGCAGAGTGAGCACCAGATCGGGCCCGGAGTCGAGGTCGTCGTGCCGGGTGGCCCACCGCACCCCCAGACCGGTCAGGGCACCGACCGCCACGCCGACCAGCGCTCCACCGACGACCTCCCAGACGATCCTGCCCGTGACCCCGAGCGCGCTGGTCCCGGGCACGGCCACGGTGAGGGCGATCGCGACCAGCGGTAGCGCCAGCCCGTCGTTCGCACCGCTCTCCGTGGTGAGCAGCTTGCGCAACCTCGACGGGAGGTCGCGCTCGGCGGGACCTCCCGTCACGACCGACGCGGCGAGCACCGGGTCCGTCGGGCACAGGCACGCGCCGACCACGGCGGCCAGCGCGAGGGGGAGTCCGAGCAGAAGAGCCGCCGCTCCCGACAGCAGGGCCGTCGCCGGCATGACCACGCCCAGGAGCAGGAGGACGGGAGCGATCAGGCTGCGGAGCTCGGTCGACGGGTATCGCAGCGCCGCGGCCATCACCGACCAGGACAGGAGCAGCCTCGAACCCTCGAGCAGCAGGACGTCGCGCGTCGCGGGCTCGAGCGCGACGAGCCCGAGCACGGCGGGTCCGACGAGCACGCCGAGGACCAGCCCGACGAGCGGCTCGCTCAGCGGCAGCTCACGCAACCGGCGGCTGGTGAGAGCCAGCACGACCGCGACCGCACCGACGCAGGCGTACATCAGGTGCAGACCGTCCATCCTCACAACCCTCCCAGCGGCGCGCAGCTCCACCCCATGAGAAGCCGTCGACGCCGGCGGTGCAACCAGGACGCACGAAGACGGGGCGAGGGATGCGCCGCGCAGCCTCCGCCGATGCAAGTGCTGGGTGTGGTGGACGTCGAGACCGGCGACCCCGCACTACGTCGCAGGCCTGCCGGGGACGACGGTCGCGCGGTCGGGACGACCGATCAGGCGCCCGAGGCACACGTTCTCGGGGCTGTCGCTGTAGTACCCGAACGCCGGGATGGGCTCGTAGCCGTGCGAGCGGTAGAGGCCGAGGGCGGCGGGGTGCTTCTGGTTGGACTCGAGGATCATCTCCGTCATCCCGGCGTCGACCGCCGAGGCTTCCAGCCATGCGAGGACCTGCCGCGACAGGCCGCGACCGCGCTGCTCGCCGACGACGTACATGCGCTTGAGCTCGGCGCGACCGTCGTCGCACAGCCGCCAGCCGCCCATCGCGACCGGCACGTCGTCCTCGTAGCCGAGCGCGAAGGCGCCGCGGGGCGGGGCGAACTGTCCCGGGTCGGCGGGGGCGAGGTCCGGGGTGCCGTAGATGCCGACGTACTCCGCCTGGAGCCGCCCGACGAGCGCCTGGACGTGCGGGTGGTCGTACGGGCGGCGCTCGATCTGCATGCGCACAGCCTAGTGAGCGATCGATACGATCGAGGGCACCACCGACGGAGGAGCCGCATGCCCAGCGAACGCACCGAGATCCGCTCGCTCCTGGGGATCGGAGCCCCTGACGAGCGCCACCCGAGCGACGTCGTCCGGGGCGAGCGCGAGCGGCACGGCGACGTCGGCATCGAGCGGCTCGTCCTCGCGTCCCCGGACGGCCACGACGTCCCGTGCCTGTTCCTCACGCCGTGGGAGGGGGCGCCGTCGAGCGCGGTCGTCGCCGTCCACCAGCACGGTGACGACTACGTGCACGGCAAGAGCGAGGTGGCGGGCATCGCCGGCGATCCCCAGCTGGCCTACGGCGCGGCTCTCGCGCGGGCGGGCGCGGCGACGATCGTGCCCGACCTCCTCGGCTTCGAGGAGCGTCGGCGGCCGGGCACCGACCCGCGTCGGGCAGAGCAGATGGACGCCTGGTACCGCGTGACGCGCGGCGCCACGCTCCAGGGGCAGCACACGCTGGACGTCGCCCTCGCGACCTCCTGGCTGCTCCAGGAGGTGGGGGTGCCGCGTGCGGGCATCGTCGGTCACTCGCTCGGTGGGCAGGTCGCGCTGTTCGGCCTCGCGTGCGACCCGCGCCTCGCGGCGGGCGTCGTCAGCTGCGGGGTCGGGACGCTCGCGGGGCTGGAGCGCGACGCGATCGCGCACAACCCCGCATGGTTCGTCCCCGGGCTGCAGAGCGCCGGCGACGTCCACCTGCTGGCACGGGCCCTCGACGGTCAGCGGGCCCGCGTCCTCGCGGGCCGGGACGACGCCCTCTTCCCGGTCGCCGACGTCGAGGCAGTCGCCGGTCCGTTCGCCCCGGGAGTCTGCGAGCTCGTGGTCTTCGACGGCGGCCACACCTTCCTCGACCCCCTCCGGGCCGAGAGCCTCGCCTGGCTGCTGGAGACGTTGCGGGCTTGATCCGGAAGGCGATGCACGGTCACGGACCGGCGAGGATCTCCTGCGCGAGCCGCTCCGGCGCCACCTCGGGGATCCAGTGCCCCTCGTCGAGCTCGACGAAGCGGTACGGCGCCGAGACGTAGCGTCGCGTCAGCTCGGCGGCGCGCCGGCCCAACGCCTCGTCGTGACGGCCCCACACGTACGTGGTGGGGACCCGGACAGCCGGGTCGTTCGCGGGCATCGGGGAGCCGCCGGGCAGCCATGCCCCGCGGTACCAGTCCAGCGCGGCGGTCAGCGCGCCGGGCTCCGACATCGTCTCGGCATACCGGCTCGCGAGCGCGGGTGGGACCCCGCCTGCTCTCACGAGGCCCGCCACCCGGCCTTCGAGGAACCGCTCGGGAAGCACGGGCAGCTGGAAGAACGCCATGTACCAGGACTTGAGGACCTGGGTGGACGTCACCATCGCGGTCCGCAAGGCCGAGGGGTGCGGGGTCGAGACGGCTGTCAGACGGGTGAGCCGCTGCGGAGCGACGAGCGCGAGGTGCCAGGCGACCGCGCCGCCCCAGTCGTGGCCGACCACGTGGAACCGGTCGGCGCCGGCCGCGTCGGCCACGGCGAGCGCGTCGCGGACGAGCTCGGCGATGCGGAACGCGCCGCGGCCCTGGGGGCGGGCGCCGGGCGAGTAGCCGCGCTGGTCCGGGGCGAGCGTGCGGAACCCGGCCGCATGGAGGTGCGGCACCACACCGTCCCAGCTCGTGCGGTTCGCCGGGAAGCCGTGGAGGAGCAGGACGACCGGACCGTCCAGCGGGCCGGCGTCGGTGACGTCGAACGTGAGACCCGCGCGGGTGACGTGCGTGATGCGGTTCATCCGTTCGATGCTGGCACAGGGGTCGGCAGGCGGCGAGCCGGACAACCGTCCACCGAAGGAGGAGGCCCGAGGTTCCTCATTCTGGCCGACGCGGCGCGACCGCTCCGTTCCCTAGCGTCGGAGCATGACCACCACCGCACGCCCCGCGTCCGTGACCCGAGCCGACGCTCCCCGCCGCCCCGTGCGGTGGGGAGCGGTGGCCCTCTTCGTCCTCCTCTCCTTCGGCATCGCGTGGCTCATCAGCCTCCCGCTGTGGCTCGGCGACGGGCTGGAGAGCTCCCTCGCGATGCCTGTCGCCGCCGTCGTCCTCGGGACCCGCACGGCAGCCCCAGCCGCGTACCTCGGCCTGACGGGAGGCGTCGGATGGCGCAGGACGAAGCCGACCGCGCAGCGTGTTGCCGGAGATCACGGGCACCAGCACGCGGTCGTCGTTGGGGGTGGTGACGAGCTCGCGGCGCAGCAGCGTCGTGGTGCCGCGGGTTTCCTCACCGTGGGCGATGGAGGACAGCGCGGTGATGGTTCCCGTCCAGGTGATGGTGCGCATCAGACGCCAGCTACCGCTTCGACGGGGACGGCGCGCGCGGAGCGCACGGCGTCGGCCACGATGCGTGTTCGCAGGAGCAGGGCTTCGGTCTCGTACCTCAGGACCTCGAGCACGGGCAGCGCTTCGGCGCGCAGCAGCTCCTCGAGCTCGGCCCTCTCGTCCGTGGTGCGGGGTGTCGATCCCACGTCGCCGGCGACGTCACGCCACCACCGCCGCAGCGTGCCCGCACGGTAGGTCGCGATGATGATGCGGTCGGGCAGGAGGCTGCTCCAGTACGTCTTGCGGTACTGCGTGACCCATCCCCCGGACCAGTCGATGCCGTAGTGCACCAGGAGCAGCAGTCGCTCGGCCGTGCCTGCAGGTCCCTCGAGCGCCGGCATGTGATCCCCCACGGCTGCCAGCCATCTCGAGGTCGGAGTCAGGTCGCTCACAAGGACACCGCATAGGTCGGGAGCGCCATGAACGCTGGCGCCCGCAGCAGGCATCGCGGGCACTGCACGTCTGCGACGTTGGTGTCCGCTGGCCCGTCGACGACCTGGCCGCACAGCGTTGCCGGGGGCAGCTCGTCGGGCCCAGTGCGCGGCAGTGCTGGGCTGGTGGCAACGAGATGCGTGATCGGGGTGCCGGTCGCGGTGACGGTACGGAACGGGGTGGTCATCAGGACTCCTTCGAGATCGAGGCGGAAGTGGTCAGGTGCAGCGCCAGAACAAGCCACGGGTTCGCAGGCGCGCGCCAGGGACTCAGCTGCTCCCAGGTGTAGAGGACGAGGGCCCACACGGACGTGTCCAGCTGAGAGAGGACCTGGTAGGGCGGCGCCGGCTCGCCGATCATGCGAGACCCGAATCCGAGCCGTCGCAGCCGCACGACGAGCCCCAACAACTGCGCATCGCGGTCGGTCCACGGCAGGTGTGCGTCGTCGACGCTGACGCGGCCCCAGGCCGCGCTCGGCAGGATGTGCTTGCGCCCAGGGCGAAGCGGGACGACAACAGCGCTGCCCGCTTCGAGCGCGCCCTCAGCGAGCAGCTCGCGAACCGCGGCTCGGGTGAGCTCACGCATGCTGGCGGGGTCCCGGGAGATCAGGTGCGGGACAGCGCGCAGGGCCTTGTTGGAGTAGCCCCAGGAGCAGGCCGCGCACAACCCACGACCGCCAGGATGGAACCAGCCCTCAAAGCAGGTGAAGACCTTCGAGAGCACCTCACGCACCGGAGTGAGATTTCCATCGGTGGCGCACCGGGCACACCGGCCCACGTTGCCTACGTGGGCGGTATCGCGGTCGGGAGCGCCGGCGGACTTCCACGCCGCGTTCAGAACGTTCATCAGGACCCTGCCCACCTTCCTGTCGTGGCTCTCGCCTACTCCAGGAAGGTGCACAACATCCCGAGTGGTGACACCTCTCGTGAAGATCCGTCGACGCCTCCCTCCGGCACGACGGCGCGCCGAGCGCGGCTCACAGCTCGGGTGAGCGATCAGCAACTGCCATTGAGCGGAGGTAGTTCAGGCACCTCCGCCACCCATCGCCGATAATGCTTCGAACTCAATTGATCCCAGGATTGTGAAACCTTTGAACTAACCTGCGCTTCCACGGCAAGTCCTGCGGCGCTACGATGCTGCTCATCGAGGTGAGATCATCTCCTCGCACAAGAAAGGGGGCACCATGAGAAGAGTGTTAGCCATCAGCCTTATTTCGACCCTGAGCATCACCGCGCCAGCCTTTACTGGCAAGAGTCAGGCGAGCGACGCCGTGGACGACCCATATCTCTCCACGTCTGAAGCGTCAACGCTTTCATCCGGAGAGACCCAACCAGCATATGTGGAACTTCCGTACGCGATCGACGTCGCCTCAGCAGAAAAGGTCGCGACTGACGCATCCGTCGCCGTGATGGGCTTCGTGTTTTCACAGGACACGATATATGGCGAGTTCTTCCCGACCGACGACTACACGTTTGACGAATTTTCCCATGATTTCGAAAACCAGTACGGTACCCAGGCTGAGATCACTTCGGTCATCACCCTAGGTCCGTCTGCCGCCTCAAACTCAAAGGGACTCAACCGCTTGGCAGATTCCACATCGACCGACGAGGTGATCGATGCGGTGGAGAAGGCGCCAAAGTTTGACGCACCTCCAATCACCCGCCAGGGACCGTTTGACGAGCAAATAGCGTCTGCCCAGGCGGCTATGGCATCCGCCCCGGAAACTGACAGCATCGCGGCACGGGTGAACGGCGGAACCGACTGGCCCGGCACCTACGTTGACATCTACGCTATGAGCGACTTTGATTCCGAATCAGAGATGATCGGGACCTGGACGGCATGGTCCTCAGGCCTTGGCAGCTCCCCGCGAAACCTTCCTGAGGATTGGGGCCTGGAGTTCAACGCGTACACCTACGACGGTGCGGCCATCGGAACGCGCCCAGCCTGCCTCTCCGGTCTGGGGTTCTGGCAGGGCAGCGACGTCGAACAATGGTCGATCAATCTACTCAGCGGTGGCACGCAGTCAGCAACGCAACCATATCTCGACAGTGCGACAGCTCTCGACTCGTGCACGAGGCAGGACACCACCGTAGGACTTGGAGCGCCAAGAAACATTGGCATGGCCTCAGACGGATCGTCGCAGGTCGCGACATTGATTCAGACGTCAGCGGGAGCTCCGATTAGCAGCCCTGCAGGGTTCTACTGGCAGGCCGTGTCACACGATTGCCCCGGGGGCGCGGCATCCTGGTGCATGGGCTTGAATACCGCTCGCGACCTTCCGCTGCCAGATTCGAGACAAAGTCGCGTCGTGTTCTCCTATGAGGATGGGCGCAGATTCCCGGCGTGCTACCGATGGGCCAGGTGGATTCCGTTCAATAGTATCAACTGCGCCACGGGCGAGTAGTTCAGCGAGCGGGGAGGAGCCCTCTAGCCCTCCCCGCTCCTAACTCGCCTGACCATGCGGATTATCACGACGGCCATAATCAACAAACCACCGTAGAAAACAACTGCGGCGAACGGGTCGAAGTAGGTTGTCATCTCACCCTCGCCTATCCCCGGCCACGAACATTCCCAGCGCAGTGGGAAGTAGCGGAGATTCTGGACGTATTCTGGGTCAACCTGTGTCCGCGCCGTTGGGTGCATCGCCTCAACGACGCATACAGCGTCGTGACGAGAAATTGCGTATAGCCCGAGCAAAGTTGCAAAGACCCCCCCGAGTAAGCTTGTGCATAAACCTAACCACCTGTTCAAAATTCCCCCCACATCGTCTCTCTTCTCGTCCCAACACCTTGGAGCGGAACCGCTCCAACACTCACTGCTCTGAGCATAGGTTGATGCACTCGGGCATCGGACATGGCATGCGCGCGTGTCCTCGGCTACAACTACGGCTCGACCGACCCGCTCGTGCTGATCCCCATGGTCGTCACCACCATCCTCATGGGAGTCCTCATCGGGTGGCTGCGGATGCGCACCGACTCGATCTACCCCGGTGCGCTCGCCCACGGTGCCCTCAACGCCTCCACCTCCGTGCTGCCCCTCGGCATCGTCGTCGGGGGAGCGGTCGACCTCTCCGGGACCGTCCTCGGGTGGGGCGGATGGCTCGTGGTGCTGGTCGTCATCGCCGTGCTCGTCGCGTCGAGGTCGTTCCGCTGGGCACGCGCCCCGCGTGCGCTCGGCCCGGCGGTCACGCGGTGACGAACGCCTGGGTCGCGACCTCGGCCGCACGCGCGACGAGCGCGTCGTCGTGAGCGGCGTCGGCCGTGGACCGGGACGTGAGGATCGACAGCGTGAAGGCCTCGCCCTGCGGCGGCCGCAGCACCGCGATGTCGTTGCGCGTGCCGTACCCGCCGGAACCGGTCTTGTCGCCGACGACCCAGCTCGGGCGCACCGCCGCCCTGATGAGCGCGTCTCCGGTCGTGTTCCCGACGAGCCACCCGTCGAGGACCGTCCGCTCCGGCTCGGGCAGGACGTCGCCGAGCACGAGGCGGTGGAGCGTGCTCCCGAGCGCTCGCGGGGTGCTCGTGTCGCGCTCGTCGCCGGGGACGGCCGTGTTGAGCTCGGTCTCCGTGCGGTCGCTGCGCGTCACGTCGTCGCCGATCTCCCGGAGCCAGGCCGTGAACCCGGCCGGGCCACCGAGCTCGGCGAGCATGAGGTTGGCCGCGGTGTTGTCGCTGTACCGGACGGCCGCGTCGCAGAGCTCGCTCAGGCTGAGCCCGGCACCCACGTGCTGCTCGGTCACCGGGGAGTGCGAGACGAGGTCTGCCGCCGTGAACGGCACGACGACGTCGAGCCCGGCGACCGAATGTCGGTGCAGGAGCGCCCCGGCGGCCAGCGCCTTGATCGTCGAGCAGAACGCGAAGCGCTCGTCGGCCCGGTGCTCGAGCGTGCGGCCCGACGCGCTCGTCGCGAAGAGGCCGACCCGGGCGTCGTACTCGACCTCGAGGGCGTTGATCTCTGCGGTGATCGACGCAGGTGCGGGGACGACCTCCTCGGAACCGGCGGGCGGGGCCTCGGTCTCGACGGTCACCGTGCCGCCCGACGGTGCGGGCCGAGCGGCCTCGCCCGCGCACGCTGCCAGGGGCACGAGCGCGCCGAGCGCGAGGAAGGACCGGCGGGTGAGGCGGGAGGCCTGGGACGAGGTCACGCACCCAGTCTGCCGTGGGGTGCGTCACAGAGCGGAATACCCTCCCGTGGCACGGGTTGACGCAAGAGGCTCCGCGCAGAACAAGGGGCCGCGTCCCCGACCACGAACGGAACACCTGTGACCGACCTCTTCACGCCCACCTCCCTCGGATCCCTCACCTTGAGCAACCGCGTCGTCATGGCGCCGCTCACGCGCATGCGCTCCGGCTCCGAGGGTGTGCCGGGCGACATCGTCGTCGAGCACTACGCGCAGCGCGCGTCGGTGGGCCTCATCGTCAGCGAGGGGACGTACCCGTCGCACGAGGGCCAGGGCTTCGTCGGGCAGCCGGGTCTCGTCACTGCGGAGCAGCTCGCGGGCTGGCGCCGCGTCACGGATGCCGTGCACGCAGCGGGCGGCCAGATCGTCGCGCAGGTCATGCACGCAGGCCGCGTGAGCCACTCGGACATCAACGGCGGTCGCCCCGTCGTGGGCCCGAGCGCCATCGCGATCGACGGCGAGACCCACACGCCGCAGGGCAAGGTCGCCTACCCCGTGCCGCACGCGCTGACGACCGACGAGGTCCGCGACATCGTCACGACCTTCGTCACCGCCTCGCGGAACGCGATCGACGCGGGCTTCGACGGCGTCGAGCTGCACTCCGCCAACGGCTACCTCCTCCACGAGTTCCTCGCACCGACGTCGAACCAGCGCGACGACCTCTACGGCGGCTCGCCCGAGAACCGTGCGCGCCTCGTCATCGAGGTCGCCCAGGCCGTCGCCGCCGAGATCGGCGCCGACCGCGTGGGCATCCGCGTCTCGCCCTCGCACAACATCCAGGGCGTCCTCGAGACCGACGAGGCCGACCGCGACGCCGTGTACGGCACGCTCGTCGACGCGCTCGCACCCCTCGGCCTCGCGTACCTCAGCGTCCTGCACGCCGAGCCCACCGGTGAGTTCGTCCAGGGCCTGCGCGCCCGCTTCGGCGGACCCTTCGTCGTGAACTCCGGCTTCGGCGCGATCACCACGCGCGAGGAGGCGCACGAGATCATCGCCGACAACCACGGCGACGCCGTGGCCGTCGGACGCCTCGTCATCGCCAACCCGGACCTCGTGCGCCGGTGGCGCGAGGACCGCGAGCTCAACGAGCTCGACCCGGCCACGATCTACGCGGCGGGCGCCAAGGGCTACACCGACTACCCGATGCTCGACGCGGTCCCGGCTCTCTGAGCTGTTCGGAAACTCTCCCGCCGCCCAGCACGCCCCCGCCGCCCAGCACGCCCCCGCCGCCCGGCGCGGCGGCGGGAGCGTGCCTAGCATCGAGGGATGACCGTCCCCACGTACCTCCTGCACGACAGCACCTCCCTCCCCGCGATCGGCTTCGGCACCGCGATGCTCAACGGTCCGGGCGGCGTCGACGCGATCGTCAGCGCGCTCGGCGAGGGCTACCGCCTCCTCGACACCGCGTTCAACTATGAGAACGAGGGGGCGGTCGGCGAGGCCGTCCGGCGGTCGTCCGTGCCGCGCGAGGACATCGTCGTCTCCACGAAGCTCGCCGGCCGCCACCACGCGCACGACACCGCGGTCGACGCCGTCCACGAGTCCCTCTACCGGACAGGTCTCGACTACCTCGACCTCGTCCTCGTCCACTGGCCGAACCCGAGCAAGGACCTCTACGTCGAGGCGTGGGAGTCGCTCGTCGAGCTGCAGCTGCTCGGCGTGGTGCGGTCGATCGGGGTGAGCAACTTCCTCCCCGAGCACCTCGACCGGCTCGTGGACGAGACGGGCGTGACGCCCGTGGTCAACCAGATCGAGCTGCACCCGTACTTCCCGCAGGCCGAGCAGCGCGCAGCCGACGCGCGGCTCGACGTGCGGACCGAGTCCTGGAGCCCTCTCGGCCGCGCCAGCGACGTGCTCGACGAGCCCGTGATCCGCGAGATCGCCGACGCCCACGGCAGGACCGTGCCGCAGGTGATCCTCCGCTGGCACGTCCAGCTCGGGTCGATCCCGCTGCCGAAGGCCACGAGCCCGGAACGCCAGCGGGAGAACATCTCCATCTTCGATTTCGCGCTCAGCGACGACGAGATGGGGCGCATCACCGCGCTCGGCCGGCCCGACGGCCGCAACAACGACCAGGACCCCGCCGTCTACGAGGGGTTCTGACCGTGCCACCCGGCGGGCTCGAACGGACCGGTGCAGCCGAACCGGCGGGTGCCCCTGAGCGCCTGCGCCTTCTCGAGGCCGGGACGACGGCCGCCGTCGCCCTGGACTTCTTCGACACCCTCCCTGCTGTCGACCCGTCGGCGCTCGTCGGGCTGGGCACGGCCGGATCCTGGCGCGGGTCGGAGATCCCGACGAGACACCCGCTCGACGGCGTGCTCGAACGCCTCGGCTGGCACGGCAAGCGGTTCGACACCGAGGAGGACGTCCACCCGCTCGTCTTCCGGGGTCGCGACGACCGCCTCGTGTGCGTCGACCCGCGCTTCCTCCCGCTCGGCCTCGCGCTGCGGGTCGCGCGCCTCCTGCGGACCGCGCCCGCGGCCCGGGCGTTCGCGCTCGTGCGCCCCGCCCTCGCGACGACTCGGCCGCAGGCCCGGCTCCGCGCTGTCGAGTACCGCGGGACGGTGTCGGCCGCGATGGTCTACGACCGTCAGCCCATCATCGACGCGTTCCGCCGCGTGGACGAGCACACCGTCCTCGGCGTCATGGACCTGCGCGGGATGCGTATGCCCTACGTGTTCGTCCTGCGGCGCGAGGCCGGGTGAAGCCGCACTCGTGCCCGCCGTTGAGGGCGGTCTCCTGTGGGACGCTCGACCGCTACGAGACCGCTGCGAGAGACCTGGCACGCTCCTGTGCAGCAGGGAGCAGGCGCGCGGCGAGCTGTGACGCCGAACCGTCCCAGTCGTCGACCTCGGCCAGGACGCTCCCCATGGCCTCGGGGGCCAGCCCGGCGACCTCGGCAACCCGGCTGACGACCGCTGCGTCGTCGAGCGCGTTCTCGTCGGCGAACCGCTTCCACGCCTCTGTGTCGATCTGCTCGGTGTCGAAGACGCCGCCGATGCTCATCGACAGCGTGTGTGACCCTCTGCCCGTCGCGGTGTAGGCCAGCCCGGACGCGACGTCGAACAGAGGTGCCAGCTGGACGCTGTCACCATCGAGGAGCACGGCGTAGTTGCGTGCGTGCGCGTCCGGACCGGCGATGACCACGTTATAGATCAGCCCATCGACGAACTGTGTGACGTTCTTCTGCGCCTCGCTGGATGTGGACGAGGCGTCGCGCAGAAGCTGGATGATCTCTCGTGCTCCGGGCCCGCCTTCGCTCTCGGATTTCTCGCTGACCCCGAGGGCCTGGCACAGATCCTCCTGGTGCAGCCGCCTGAGGCCCCCGTCGCGGGCCGGTGCGCGGTCGAACCTCGTGATGACGATCGCGTCCTCGCTCTTGAAGGACGTGTACTCCGTGGCGGCGGTGGAGATGCCGCATCGATCAGCGGCTCGCATGCTCACATGCTCGACGAGCGCCTGGGACGTGAGCTTGTAGATCCCTGGCTTGATGATGTGGCTGGTCGGTTCTGAGCCGGTTGCCTCGAACCAGGTCTCGCCCTGACGGCGGAGGGCGAACTTCTGCTGGCTCCCGCCGAGGGACCAGTGCTCGCCAGGCATCGTCCAGCCCGCGTCTTCGTCCGTCTTGAAGCCGGCAAGGCGCATCTCGATGTCGCTCGTCGAGACAGGGATGAGGTCGCCTTCCCTTCCCAGGGTGGCCTCGACGTCGTCTGGCCGGCAGAGCTGGACGGAGCCCGCACAGTCCTTGCCGACGGCTCCGAGCAGACTGAGGACGTCGTTCGGGTCGGCACCGTACGTGCGGGCGATGGCCCTGCGTGCCGCCTCGCTGTCCGGGAGCAGGCCTTGGAGGAACCACTCCACCTTCTGACCTGTGACCGCCCCTGTGGCAGAGGGCAGTGACAGCGACAGGGGTGTTCGCCCCGCTGACCGTGCGGGGTCCGTGAAGGTGAGTCTCATGACACCGGCGCGTGTGCGTCCCACCTCGGCAACCACCTGACCGTCGAGCAGGACGGTCAGGGGTGGGCTAGTCACCATCGGTCGTGCGGTCGTCTCGCACCACGAGAGAGGCATCGAGCGTGTCGAGAAGGTGCATGACGAGGCCGATCTCCACGCCGCTCTTCGTCCCGCTCTCCACCGCGACCACCCATTGGCGGGAGACGCCTGCCGCGTCGGCAAGCTGAGCCTGGGTGAGTCCCCTGTCCGTGCGCAGGCGCTTGATCGCGGTGCCCAGCTTGGGCATCGAGCGGGCGAGCATGAGGGAAGGGTCGGACATGGAGTCACCGTACGACGACATTGCAGCAGAGTCAACGTACGACGACATCGCTGCAATGTCGTCGTACGGTGACTAGTCTCGACGCCATGGGTCTCTCCGCCAGCTACGTCGCCGTGAGCGACGACGAGCTCTCGTCCCTCGAACGTCTCGATCGCGACGCGGTCGGCGACGCCGTCGCGGAGGGGATGTGGACGGGGTGGTCGGAGAACCCCTCGGCAGGGATCGAGACGCAGTGGCACGGCCTCCACTTCGTCCTCACCGGGCGGGACGACAGCATCTCGCTCAGCGGCGTCCCGCTGAGCGAGGCGGTGCTCGGGACGTTCGACTTCGACGCCGGTCACGACGGGTATGCGACGATCATCCGCTCCGCCCGCGTCCCGGAGCTCCTTGCTGCGCTCCACGCCGTCGACCGTGAGGCGCTCGTCGACGGCTTCGAGCCCGCGCGTCTCGCGGAGCAGGACATCTACCCGGCAAACATCTGGCTGCGCGACCCGCCGAAGGCGCTCGTCCTCGCGCTCCTCGATGCGCTCGACACCCTGACCGCCTTCTACGAGGCGACCCGCTCGCGCGGACTGGGCGTGCTCGTCCAGGTCAGGTAGGTCGGGAGCGGGCGTCAGCGCGATGGCACGGTGACACGATGAGGACATGACGATGCCCTCCCGCGTCCTGTCGGTCACGATCGCGAGCGGTCCCGCTGCCGAGCGCACCGCCGCCGGGATCTGGGCCCGCGCCACGGCCCTGCGCGACTCCCTCCCGGAGGTCGCGCCGGTCGAGGACAAGCTCCTCGGGATCCAGCACGCCCTGCACGCCGAGGGTGGGTCGCTCCACCTCGCGACGTCGGGCACCCGCGCCGGCGGCTTCGCGGTCGTCGTCCCGCACGGCGAGACCTCGGAGATCCGTTACCTCGCGACGGATCCCTCGCTCTGGGGAGGCGGGATCGCGACGGCTCTCCTCGACCACGTCCGTGCGCACGCGCTCGCGACCGGCGCCTCGGCGATGGAGCTCTGGGTCATCGCGGACAACGAGCGGGCGGTCCAGACCTACGAGCGCGCAGGGTGGACGGCGACGGCAGAGGTCGAGGTGCGCCACGCCGGGGGTCGGCCCGAGCGGCGCTACGTGCGAGCTGCGGACTAGCGGCGACGACGAGCTGCCTGGCTGGGCGAGCCAGGCGGCACAGCGTGTGTATCGTTATCGAACGCACCCGTCAAGGAGGACCGATGCACGCCAGCCCCACCCCAGACCCGTCGATGAGCCACCGTCAGACCCGCTCGACCGTCACGGTCCTGCGCCCGGACGGGACGCCCCTCGCCGACACCGAGGTCACCGTCGCGCAGACGGGTCACGCCTTCGGCTTCGGCAACATCGGCTTCGACATGGTCGCGCTCGCGAACGGTGAGACGTCGAGCAGCGGAGCGTTCGGCGGTGCGACAGCACGGCTCGAGGAGCTGGCGGAGCAGTGGCTCGCCCTCTACAACTCCGCGACGCTGCCGTTCTACTGGGGCGGCTTCGAGCCCGAGCGAGGACGGCCGGACACCGAGCGCATGCGGCGCACAGCCCAGTGGTTCGCCGACCGCGGCGTCCGCGTCAAGGGGCACCCGCTCGTCTGGCACACGGTCCAGCCCGACTGGCTCCTCGACCTCCCGGTCGACGAGGTCGAGAAGGTGCAGCGCGAGCGCATCCGGCGCGACGTCGGCGACTTCGCCGGTCTCGTCGACACGTGGGACGCCATCAACGAGGTCGTCATCATGCCCGTGTTCGCCAACGGGGAGAACGGGATCACGCGGCTCGCCCGGGAGGTCGGGCGCATCGCGATGATCCGGATGGCGTTCGACGAGGCGCGCGCGACGAACCCGCGCGCGACCCTCCTGCTCAACGACTTCGACATGTCGACGGCGTACGAGTGCCTCATCGAGGGCGTGCTCGAGGCCGGGATCCAGGTCGACGCGATCGGCCTGCAGAGCCACATGCACCAGGGCTACTGGGGCGAGGAGCGCACGCTCGAGGTCCTCGACCGGTTCTCGCGCTACGGCCTGCCCCTGCACATGACGGAGACGACGCTCCTGTCCGGTGACGTCATGCCGCCGGAGATCGACGACCTCAACGACTTCCAGCCCGACACCTGGCCGTCGACCCCGGAGGGCGAGGAGCGTCAGGCCGACGAGATGGTGCGGCACTACCGCACGCTCGCGTCCCACCCGTCCGTGCAGTCGACGACGTACTGGGGCCTGACGGACGACGGCATGTGGCTCGGCGCGCCAGGCGGCCTGGTGCGCACGGACGGCACCGCCAAGCCCGCCTACGACGCCCTCCTCGGCCTCGTCAAGGGCGAGTGGTGGCACGCGCCGACGACGATGCGGACCGACGAGCGCGGCCAGGTCGAGGTCGCGGGCTGGCTCGGGAGCTACGACGTCACCGCCGGGGACGTGTCCGCGAGCGTCGAGCTCGACGTCCCCGGCACCACCGCCGCGGTCGTCCGGCTCCCGCGCTCGTAGGTTCCGTGCCAGGTCAGCGGCTCAAGGGCTAGCATTCGTAGCGCGCACGCCCCCGGCGCCGGGGAGCGTGACGGAATCCGACGGGGGATCGAGGGTCGAGTGGCACCGCAGCTGGCACACGCATGAGCGACACCCTGGTGCAGGCCCTCGGGTCGCGTGCACCCCGGCCCGCCGAGTTCGGCCACGGGTCCCTGGTCGTGTGCGACAACCTCGTGCGCATCTACCAGACCGGCAGCATCGAGGTGCAGGCGCTCCAGGGCCTCGACCTGCTCGTCGCCGACGGTGAGATGGTCGCGATCGTCGGCGCCTCCGGCTCCGGGAAGTCCACACTCCTGGCAGTGTTGTCCGGTATCGACGCGCCGACGGCCGGCCGGGTGCGCGTGGGGCGGTGGGACCTGCTGTCCATGTCACCGCGGGAGCGCGTCGAGTACCGGCGCAGCACCGTCGGGTTCGTCTGGCAGCAGGCCGCACGCAACCTCGTGCCGTACCTCAGCGTGGCGCAGAACGTCGCCCTGCCGATGACCCTGGCGGGCGTCCGGCGCCGCGAGCGCTCGGTGCGTGTGCACGAGCTGCTGACGCTCCTCGGTGTCGCGGACTGCGCCGACCGTCGCCCCCACCAGATGTCCGGCGGCCAGCAGCAGAGGACCGCGATCGCCGTCGCGCTCGCCAACGAGCCCCGGCTCCTCCTCGCGGACGAGCCGACCGGCGAGCTCGACACCGAGACCTCGCACGAGGTCTTCGATGCGTTGCGCACCGCGAACCGCGAGCTCGGCACGTGCGTCGTCGTCGTCACGCACGACCCCGAGGTGAGCGGACAGGTCGAGCGCACGGTCGCCATCCGCGACGGACGGACGAGCAGCGAGGTGCTGCGCCGCACCGAGGCGACCGACGACGGGCAGTCCCAGGTCGTCGCCGAGGAGTTCGCCGTCATGGACCGGGCAGGCCGCGTCCAGGTGCCCCAGGAGTACCGGGAGGCGCTCGACCTCACGCGCCGGGTCCGGCTCGCTCTCGAGGCGGACCACGTGTCCCTCTGGTCGGACGGTCAGGCGCCCCGATGAGCGGGAGGCACGCGGCTCCCGTCGCGCCCGAGCCCATGGTCACCGTCGCCGGCGTGCGGCGGACGTACGGCACCGGCGCACGGACCGTGCACGCCCTGCGCGACGTGTCCCTCGAGGTCGCCCCGGGCGAGCTGGTCGCCCTCGTCGGACGCTCGGGCTCGGGCAAGACGACCCTCCTCAACGTCGTCGGCGGCCTCGACCGGCCGGACGCCGGCACGGTCACCGTCGCCGGGACCGACGTCACGACGCTCGACGACGCCGGGCTCGTGCGGTTGCGACGAGACGTCGTGTCCTTCGTCTTCCAGAGCTTCGGCCTCGTGCCGGTGCTCTCCGCCGCGGAGAACGTCGGCATCCCCTTGCGTCTTCGGGCGATGCCCGTCGCCGAGCGCGAGCACCGTGTGGCCCTCCTGCTCGACCTCGTCGGCCTCGCCGACCACGCCCAGCAGCGCCCGGACGAGCTCTCCGGCGGTCAGCAGCAGCGCGTCGCCATCGCGCGAGCGATCGCCGGATCGCCCCGACTGCTCGTCGCCGACGAACCCACCGGGCAGCTCGACTCCGCCAGCGGTCTGGCTGTCATGGCCCTCATCCGGGCGGTCGTGGAGACCGAGGGCACCACGGCGATCGTCTCGACGCACGACCCCGTCATGGTGGCCCTCGCGGACCGTGCCGTGCGGATCGTCGACGGCCACGTGACCGACGCGTGAGCACCGACGCGTGACGTCCGTGCCCTGGGGCCTCCTCGTGCGCCGCGCCGTCCACCAGCGAGTCCTCCTGGCGGCGGTGCTCGCTGTCGTCGTCGCCGGGACGGTCTTCCTCGGCACGTGCGTGCTCCTGGTCACCGACGGTCAGCAGGACGCGCTGCGGGCGAGCCTCGCCCGCAGCCCTGCGTCCGGGCTCAGCGTCGAGACGACCGCACGGCTCACGGAGGACGGCGCGCCGTCCGAGGTCGTCGGCGTCGTGCAGGACAGCACCGCGACGGCGCTCGCCGACCTCGACCCGGAGGTCTCCACGTGGTCGACGTCGCAGGTGCGGTACCTCCGACCTGCGCCGCCCGGTGCACCCGCGGACGTCCCCCTGGCGACGTACGTGAGCAGCGTCGACGACCTCCCCGACCGGGCGAGCCTCGACGAGGGACGGTGGCCCACGGCCCCGACGGGCGGACCGACCGAGGTGGCGCTGCCGTCCTCGACCGCGGCGCTGCTCGGCGTCCACCCCGGCAGCGAGCTCGTCCTCCACGCGAGCCAGCGCGACGACGCCGCGGAGACGACGACCACCCTGGACGACGGACCGCCCATCGCCGTCGTGATCGTCGGGACGTTCACCCCGGTCCTCGACGAGGGTGCCTGGGACCGAGACCTCCTGCGCGGTGCCGGCCACGACCCGCAGTGGCAACGACCAGAGACCCTCGCCACCGTGCCCGTGGCCGCGTACGGTCCCTTCGTGGTCGACCAGGGCGCCTTCCTCGACGGGAGCGTCCCGCTCGACTCGGTGAACGTCCAGGCCCAGCCCCGACTCTCGGGCGAGGTTCCGCAGTCTGCCGGTGACGTCCGCGCCGTGCTCGACGCCCTCGAGACCGCCGTGCAGACGGAGGTCGGTGACGGGGCCACGGACGTGCGGGTGCGCAGCGAGCTGGTCTCCACGCTCCGCACGGCTCTCACCCGTCAGCAGGTCAGCGGGGCGGTCGTCCTCGTCGTCGCCGTCGTCGGCAGCGTGCTCGCCGCTGCGGCTCTCGCGCTCGCTGCGCTCCTCCTCACGGGTCGGCGCACCGTCGAGGCCGCGCTCGTCGCAGCGCGCGGTGCCGGTCGCGCCCAGCTCGCCGCCCAGGCGTTCGTCGAGGGTCTCGTCCTCGTGGTGCTCGCCGCCGTGATCGCCCTCCCGCTGACACTCGCCCTCTACGGATGGCTCGCCCGGTCGCCCGTCCTCGCCGCAGCAGGCCTGCGCGCCCCGACGACGCCCGGACCGACGCTCGTCCTCACCGTCGCCGCAGGATGCATCCTGCTCGTCGCCGTGCTCGTCCTGCCCGCCCTGCGCCGGCCCGACCACCACCGTCGCACACGGTCCGGTGGTCGCGGGGCCGTCGCCCGGTCGAGCGCCGACCTCGTGCTCCTCGCGCTCGCGGTCGTCGGGTTCTTCCAGCTCCGCTCCCACACGGTGGCGCCCGGCGCCGGCCCGGATGCGGTCCTCGTCGCCGCACCTGTGCTGTGCCTCCTGGCAGGCGCTGCGCTCGCACTGCGCCTCGTGCCCCTCGTCGCGCGCGTGGGCGAGCGAGGGGCAGCACGGTCCCGACGCCTCGTCGGCCCGCTCGCCGCATGGGAGGTCGCACGACGCTCCCAGGCGAGCGGCACCGCGTTCCTCATCGTCCTCGCCACGGCCGCCGGGACCTTCGGCGTCGCGCTCGCCAGCACGTGGACGTACTCCCAGCAGGACCAGGCGGACGCGTTCGTGGGCGCAGACCTCAGCGTCGTCGCGGACGGACCGTCCGTCCTTGCACATGCCGCCGCGCTCGGGGCCGCTGCGGGAGGAGACCCCACGCCCGTCACCGACCGTGACGTCATCCTCGGTGCGAGCTCGAGCGTCGGCGCGCGCACCGAGCTGAGCATGCAGGGCGCAGGTCCGCGCCTCGTCGCCGTCGACACCCGTACGGCCGCCGGAGCGCTCCGGGGGCGGTTGCCTGAGGGCGCGTCCTGGTCCGCTCTCACCGCCGACCTCGCCCCCACCGAGCCGACGGCCCCGATCCACGTGTCAGGCACCGCGTCCGAGCTCGTCCTGGTCGTCACCGGGTCCGTCACGGGAGGAGCCCAGATGACCGACGTCGTCCCTACCGTCGTCGTCGAAGGACCCAGCGGGCACCGTGAGGCGCTCGCAGGCACCAGCGTCCCGCTCGACGGTCAGCCGCACAGCGTGTCGATCGCGCTGCCGTCCGCGACCGCGGGCGCACCCGACCTCCGGGTCGTCGCCGTCAGCCTGCGGATCGCCGTCGGCGCGGACGACGCGCTGCCGCCCCATATCCTCACCACCGCGCAGACGACCGTCGCCGTCTCCCTGCCGGGCGACGGCACCACGCCTGGCCCGGACGGGCTGCCCGACGACGCTTCCTGGTCGACCGCCACCTCCCAGAGCCTCGTGGGCACGGTCGAGTCGACGAGCACCCGCCTCACCCACGACGCCGCAGGGACCACCATCACGAGCGAGACCGCCCTCGTGCTGCCCAACATCGCGAGCCCCGTCGACCTGCAGCTCCAGTCCTTCGCGGCGCCCGAGGCCGTCCCCCTGCTCCTCACGCAGGAGCTCGCCGACGCGATCGCCGCCGCGCCCGGCACCGAGATCAGCCTCGGACTCGGGCAGCACACCGTCGCCGGCCGCGTCGTGGGCACGGTCCCCTACGTCCCCTCGGCCCCCCGCAGCCCCGCCGTCCTCGTCGACTACGACGCCCTGTCCCGCGCACTCCTCACGCAGGGGATGCAGGAGAGCCTGACCGACCGGTGGATGATCTCCTCGACGGACCCTGCCGATGTCGCCGCCCGCATCACCGACGCCGGCCTCGGGACGACGGTCACGGCGACAGGCGTCGGAGCCGACCTCCGGGAAGGTCTGTCGCAGGTGATCGTCCCGGCCGCGCTGCGCATCCTCGTGGCCGCCGCGTTCCTCCTCGCCCTCGCGGGCACCGCCCTGCACACCGCGGCGACCGTCCAGGCCCGGGGGATCGAGGTCGCCCGCCTCCAAGGAGTGGGTGTGCCGCGACGCTCGGTGGCCGCCGCGCTCGTCCTCGAGCGCGCAGTGGTGTCGCTCGTGTCGATCACGGCGGGCGCGGTCGTCGGTGCGGTCGTCGGCCGGGCCGTCGGGCCGTCCCTCGTCGTCGCCGACGACGCGCTCCCACCCGTCCCGTCCGTGCTCGCCCGCTGGCCCTGGCCGGAGCAGGGGCTCCTCCTCGGCGCGCTCGTCCTCGGGATCGCTGCAGTCGTCGTGCCCGTCGCGCGCCATCTCGTCCGCCGCGCCACGACGGCGCACCTGCGGATGGACAGCGCCTCGTGAGGCCCCGGCTCCCGCGCCCGCGGGGCGCTGGACGGCTGCAGCGGCCCCGGGCCTCTCTCCCGAGCGTCCTCGGACGCGCCCGTGCCGACGCCTGGCCTCTCCTCCTCGTCGGGCTCGTCGTCGCGCTGACCGTCTTCGTCGTGTGCGCCGTCCCCCGCCTGGAGGAGCGCAGCGCCGACGACGCGGTGCGTGAGGCGGTCGAGAACGCGGGCACGGCCGCGGGGGTCACCCTCGTCGCGCCACTCCTCGAGGACGACTGGGACGGCCGCACACTCATCGATCCCGCGCGCGAGACGGGAGAGCTCGGACCACAGGTGGAGAGATTCCTCCCGCCGGAGCTCGACGAGGCTCTCGCCAACCCCGTCGGCACGCTCCTGAGCACCCCGTTCGCGATCGCGTCCGCGCCGGCTGAGCTCGGCAGCGCGTCGCTCCGGCTCGGATACGTCGCCGACCCCGACGCGCCAGAGGTCGAGTGGCTCGAGGGCGGACCCGCCGCGACCACGCGCACCCCCACCGAGGTCGAGGCTGCACCGCCCACGGTCGAGTGGACGGTCGAGGTCGGGCTCTCGGAAGAGGCTGCGCGGCTCCTCGGGGTGCACACCGGTGACCAGGTGAAGGTCGGCAACCGGAAGGTCAAGCTCGACGTGCTCGTCAGCGGGGTGTTCCGACCGGTGGACCCGTCCGCCGACGCGTGGTCCCACGTGCCCGGCCTCGTCGACCCGGCCGTGCTGGGTTCGGGCGAGCACACGCGCACGCCGGTCGTCGGCCTCGTGTCCGCGGAGGCGCTCCCGGCCACGGTCCTCTCCCTGCCCGTCGGCACGATGGCCCGCACCGTCACGTTCGACGCCGTCCCCGGAGCCGTCGACCACGCGAGCGCCGAGCTCGTCGCCACCCAGGTCGAGCGCCTGCGCGCATCGGCCCACTCGCTCCCCGGCCCCACGACGGCCGTACGCAGCACTCTCGACGCGGTCCTGCTCGACACGGTGGCGTCCGTCCGTGCGACGCGAGCCCAGGCGTCGGTGCTGCTCGCCGGTGCCGGGGGCGTCGCAGCGCTGACGATCGTCCTGACCGCGCACCTCCTCGCCCGTCGACGGGCCGGCGTCCTCGCGACGCTCCGTGCGCGCGGTGCGTCGCTCGCCGACGTCGCTGCGGAGCACGCGATCGAGTCCGTGACGGTCACGCTCCTGGGCGCGGGCGTCGGCATCCTCGCCGCGGACGTCGTGGTCCCGGGCGCCGCACCCTGGGCGTGGTTGGTGCCCGCCCTCGCCTTCGCTGCGCTGGTCGGGCCGGTGCTCGCCGTGCGTGCTGTCGCCGGTCCGGCCGCGGGCCGCGGGCCCCGGCAGCGGCACGAGCGACGCAGGGCCACGATCGACCGCCGGGTGCGGCGCGCGGTCCTCGAGGGCGGGGTGGTCGCGGCAGGGGTCGGCGCCGTCGTCGCACTGCGGGCCCGGGGTCTCACGGACGGCTCCACCGGCACCGACCCGCTCCTCGCCGCCGCCCCCACCCTCCTGGCGCTCTCGGTCGCGCTCGTCCTCGTGCGCACCCTCCCGCTGGTCGTGGGCGTAGCGCTGCGCAGGTCGCTGCGGTCCCGGCACGTCGTCCCCGTGCTCGCCGCCGCACGGGCTCGGGCGACGGCGACACAGGTGGTGCCCTTCCTCGCCCTGAGCCTCGCGTGCACGCTCGCCGTGCTCGGTGCCGTGCTCCTGACGACCGTCCGGGACGGCCAGGTCGCCGGGTCGTGGGGTGCCGTCGGCGGAGACGTCCGGGTCACCTCGGAGACCGACACCACGCTCGACGCCGCGGCCACCCGGCTCGGCGCGGACGGGACGGGTCTCACCGCCACGACCGGGCTCGTCATCGACGAGGTCCAGCTCTCGGGTGCCTGGGGAGGGCTGCGGGTACGGCTCGTCGCCGTCGACGCAGACGCCTTCGCCCGCTACCTCGCGCACGTCCCGGTCGAGGGCGCCGACGAACCGGGTCGCCTCCTGGAGGAGACCGGCTCGGACGCCCTGCCCGTGCTCCTCAGCGCGGACCTCGCTGCGAAGGGCGGGCCGGACGCGGAGCTGCTCTGGGGTCGCGACCCGTTCCCGGTCGTGACCGTGGGGCGCACCCCCGGGACCGAGGAGCTCGCGGAGCGCACCGTCGTCGTCGACCGCGCCGCCCTCGCCGCCGTGACCGGCACCGACACGGCGCCGTCGGTCCTGTGGGTCGCCGGCCCGGGAGCCGACGAGGCCGTGACGGCCGCACCCGAGCTCGACGGCGCGGAGCTGGACAGCCGCGCCGAGTGGTTGACCGACCTGCGCGCCTCGTCCTCGAACCGGCACCTCACTGTCGTCGTCGTCGGCACCATCACCCTTCTCGCCGTGGCCGCGATGCTCGTCGTCCTCTTCGCCGCATCCGCCGGCGCCCCGCAGCGCGGCTCGACGCTCGCCGCGCTGCGCACCCTCGGCCTCACCGGCGTGGCCGCTCGGAGGATCACCCTGGGGGAGCTGGCCCCGCCCGTGCTCGTCGCGTCCCTCGCCGCGATCGCCACCGGGACAGGGCTCGCTGCGCTCGTCGCCGGGCCGTCGTCCCTGCGTCTGATCACCCGGCAGGCGGTGGAACCTACCCTCGCGGTGCCCTGGTGGACCGGTCTGCTGCCCGTCGTGCTCCTCGTGACCGTCGTTCTCGTCGTCGCCGCAGAGTCCTCACTGCGACGACGGGAACGGCTCGGCGAGGTCCTGCGCGCCGGCGGCCAGTGACGCGCGGACCTAAGAGCGCTTGGCCGACCGCGCCTGCGACGCGAAGTGCTCGACCTGGTACGGGTAGTAGTCGCTGAACTCCGGCAGCGGCAGACCGTCGCGCGAGGCGATGAGCATGTCGAGGTAGTACTCCCACCCGGGGCCGCTGTTCTCGGCGACGGTCGGGTCGTCGAGGTGCTGGATGAGCTCGAGGAGCGTGCCGCCGTGCTCGCCGGCGGACAGCATGACCTCGAGGTTCCACTCGCCGGAGTCGTCGATGAGGGAGACGAGGAGGCGGCGGGGCGGCTGGCAGGCGTCGATGCGGACGTCGCTCCAGGGGACGTTCTCCTCGAAGCCCATCTGGACCTGCACGGTGCTGCCGGCACGGGCGTCGCCGCGCCACGGGCCGAACCAGCCGGCCGTGCGGTCGGACTCGGTGAGGCTCGCCCAGACGTCCTCGACCGGTGCCGAGAAGGTGCGGGTGAGGGTCATCTCGTAGCCGCCGTCAGGTCCGGTGCGGGTGACGCGTCCCGTTGCTCTGCGTGCCATGTACTTCCTCTCTCATGCGGCGAGCGCGAGGCGCTGTCCGACTGCCGCGAGCAGGTCCGAGACGCTGCAGCGTCGCTGCACGGCGCACGCGCAGAGCACGATGCTCGCTGCCCGCAGGAAGTACCCGAGGGCGCCGAGCGCGTGCGCGGGGTGGTCGCCGATCTCGTCGACCAGCTCAGGGTCGATGAGGGTCAATCCTCGCAGAGACAGGGCGTCGTCGAACCGGTTGGCGACGGCGACAGCGACGGGGAGGGCCGGGAGGTAGTCGCCGTCGGTCTGGGTGCGGGTCTCGCGCAGTGCCGTCTCGAGGGAGCCGCCGTACGCGCCGAGCACCGCGGCGTCGTTGGCGAAGATGTGCCACATCGTCCGGGTGGCCGCGAGGATGCACACGCGCTCCTCGACCGGGAGCGTCGCGAACTCCGCGAGGAGGACCTCGTTCGCCTCGGGCGCGAGCAGATGAGCAGTGAGCATGCCGAAGGACCGGCGTACGTGTTCTCCGTCGACGACGACGTGCAGCGCATCAGTCATGATCCTCGCCTACTTCCCCCACCCTCATCATGCGAGATGCGGGCGGGAAGCGCGCGCTGAGCCGCAGGACCGGGCCTGTGGACAACTCCCGACGGTCCGTTCCGCCGGGCTAGCCTGCCATAACGCCCGAACCGACCACCAGGGGGAGCCATGACTGCCGGAGCAGTGCACGAGACCCCGCGCCCACCGCTGCCACCGATGCTCTACGTGCCGAGCGCCGGCCCGGCCGCGGACGGCTCGCTGCTGATCGACCTCCGCCGCGTCGACGACGGACGCCTCGCGCTCCTCGTGTACACGGCGCTCGACCGCCTCCTCACCGGGTGCGGGCCGCACCAGCCGTGGGCGCTGGTCCCGACGCAGACGCTCGACGAGATCAACGACAGCCAGCCGTACGACCTCGTCCTCGTCGACGTGTCGCTCCCCGCAGACCTGCGACGGACGGCCGCCGCATGATGCTCTCCGGCGGTGTCTCCGCTGCCGAGGGCACGCTCACCGGGTTGGCGACGACAGTGACGTCCGGCTCCGACGTCCTCGAAGACCTCGCGCCGCTCGTCCCCGCGGTGCCGTCCGCGGGCGAGGCAGAGCTCCTCATCGCGGCGCTGCTGACCGACCTCGTCGCTGCAGCGTCCGTCCTCTCCGGCGACGCGCTCGAGGCCGCGGCACGGCTCACCACGTCGAGCTCCACCTACGCGGGTGCCGACCAGTGCTCTGCGGACTCGCTGCTCGTGACGGTGCCCTGATGCCCATCGACACGACCGTCCCCGGAGACCCGGTCGCCGTCCGGGCCGTCGCGACGTGGTTGCGCTCGACGTTCGCGCTCGCCGTCTCCAGCTACACGGACAACCTCACCGCGGCGCGCACCACCGCGGGTGCGGACTGGGACGGCGACGCGAGCTGGGGCTTCCAGTCCGTCATGACGACCCTCACGCGGCACGGCGACGACCTCGACACCGATGCTCAGACCGCCGCGACGGGGCTCAACGACTTTGCTGCGGCGCTCGAGACCGCGCAGAAGGACATGGCTGCCGTGCGGACGGCGGCGACGCTCGCTGGTCTCGTAGTGGTCGCCGACCAGATCCACGAGCCGGGGCCCGCGCCAGTGGCACCCCGCGGACCCCTCGTGGTCGGTGCGACCTCGTCACGAGCGGCGACACCGTTCGACCGGCACGTGGTCACGCTCGCGGAGCACGACGCGAAGGTGGCGGCGTACGCGCAGGCCGAGACGGACACCGCGACCATCGCGCAGTTCCGGGCGGACGCGATCGCCGCGATCAAGACGATCCCCGACGCGACGGCGATCCGGTGGGGACTGGTGTCGGGGACGTTCGTGGGTGCGTTCCAAGGTTTCTCGTACAGCACCCAGACAAAGAAACTTACGAAGCACACGTCGCGGCTGGCCAAGCGCGTCGAGCTCCTCGACCTCAGATATCAGGCATCTTGGACCCCGTCCGAGCGCGTCTTCCAGGAGAGCCTCAGGTCGAGCGCGGCCAGCGAGCTTCGTGTGGCGTCCGAGGAGCTCAAGCAGTCGCGCTACTCGCGAGCCGGTCGCCTGTGGGGCGGACGGCTTCCCGTCATCGGCACGGTGGTGACCCTCGTCGGCATCGGGTGGGACGTGCACAACGGCAAGGACGTGAGCACCGCCCTGGTCGGGGCGACGACCGCGACGGTGACCGGCATGGTGGTCGCGTTCGCGTTCGCGACAGGTCCGGTCGTCCTCGTGGCGATCGCTGCGACGGGTTTGGGTATCACCCTCGGTTGGACCGCAGAGTGGTTCTGGGAGAACGGGGTGTCAGACGACGTGAAGGCCAAGGTCGACGACGGTGTGGACTGGGCCGCGGACACGGTGCGTGCCACGGGGACCTGGATCGCGGACGGTGCGTCATTCATGTGGGAGCTGGTGACCTGATGCTCAGGGAGCTCATCTCCAGACGGAGCGGATCGGGTCCCAGGGGAAGGCTTCGTCACCTTCCATGGCCTGAGCAGTTCGACCAGACACGCAGGACGGAGGCATTCGTCATGCTGTTCGGGGTCGTGACGTTCAGCTCCCTGGTCGTCTGGGGAACCGCGAGTGCGCTCGCTCGGGACGATGTCGGACCCGAAGCGTACGGAGTCCTGACGATCGGAGTCCTGGTTCTGCTCGTGATCTTTCCCTTGCATCGCAACAGGATTCGTCGACGGATTCGATGGTCGCGCGGGGTACGGATCTCTACATTGGGTCCGTATCCACGAGGGTTGTTCCTTCCCTACGCGCGTGGGATGAGGGCCCTGTCGTGGTTGGGTGTTGTCGGGGGTCTGCTCGGCGCGGCCGTCATGATCCTCGTCATCCCCTTCTCGTCGGTCGGCGGCTACCGGCAAGAGGCGGCTGGTCCGCTCGGGGTCTGCGCTGCAGCGGGCGTCCTGTGGTGGGCGGTCACGTTGCTGCGCACGGGCCGGCGGAAGCGTGGGCTGCTCCTCACCGCTGACGGGGTCGTGTTCCACGGCACTCGCGGTCGGTACTCCGCCCGGTGGGACCAGGTTGCCGAGGTGAGCCCGGACGATGGACTGCCTGATCAGAGCTATGAGGGCATCGTGGTCCGCATCCGTCGTCTTGCGGGTGCGAGCACGTCTCTCGGCGACGGCCAGGACGTCCCCTTCGAGTGGCTGATCCGACGGGACCTCCTCGGCATCGACCCCGTCCTGACCAACCAGGTCCTCAACTTCTACCTGGAGAACCCTGCCGCCAGAGACGAGCTGGGTGGTCCCGCGGCTATCCAGCGCCTCAAGAAGGCGGACGTCCCGGCCTATGTCCAGCCGAGCGTCGTCATCGCGGAGGAGAAGCGCAGGCGGATGGAGACGCGCTGACCTGATGTCAGCGTCGCTCGCTACCGTTGGCTCCGTGCTCACCGCCCTGACTGCGCTCCCGCGTTCTGTGACCGAACCGGTCACCGACCGCCTCGTGCTCTCGCGACCGAGCACCGAGGACGTCGACGCGATCTGGCGGATCCACTCCGACCCGGAGACCAACCGACACAACCCGCTCCGCCCGATGCGGCATCGAGGCGAGGCGGTCGAACGGCTCGCCTGGTTCGGCGCGCACTGGGACGAGTTCGGCTTCGGCTACTGGACCGTGCGCCTGCGCGACCCCGAACGTCCGTCGGTCGACGGCCCCGGGCAAGCGATCGGCTTCGCAGGCCTGCGCTGGTCACGGTGGGTCGGCCGGGACGTCGTCAACCTCTACTACCGCTTCACGCCCGCTGTCTGGGGGTGTGGCCTCGCCGGCGAGGCAGCACGCGCAGGCGTCACGCTGTGGCGTGAGCACCTCGCCGAGTACCCGCTGATCGCCCGCACCACGGCCGACAACGTCGGCTCTCAGCGGACCGCGCTCTCCGCCGGCTTCGAACGGCGCACCGACCTCGACCGCGAGACGAACCTGGGCCTCGACATCGTTCTCGCCCTCGGGTGGGGAGACACGCCATGACGCACAGAGACCACATGGACGGGCTGACGCTCCACGAGGCGGCCATGGCCGCAGCGCGCGAGCTCCCGGACGTCTCGCACGAGTTCCCCTTCGGTCCCGAGACCGACGTCTTCAAGGTGGTCGGTCGCGTCTTTCTCCTGATGGGCGGAAGCGTCGGCGCTCCGATGATTACTCTCAAGTGCGACCCGGACGACGCGCAGGAGCTCCGGCGAGAGTTCCCCACCATCACGCCCGGCTATCACATGAACAAGAAGCACTGGATCTCCGTCACGGCCGGCCCGACCATCACGCGCAGCCTCCTCGAGGAGCTCGTCACCGACTCCTACCTCCTCGTGATCGAGGGCCTGCCCCGCGCTCGGCGGCCCGTCCTGCCTGATCACCTCCGACGCTGAGCTAGAGTCCCGCCATGCCGACTGACAACGAGAGTGCGTCCCGCTCCGCTCGCGCGCGTACGGGCCGCTTCGCCCTGATCGCGCTCCTGGCCGTCCTCGCGGCCGGGACCTGGTTCGCCTGGCTCGGCTGGGACACCACGTACGACACCGACGCCGACGGGAACCAGACCGGCCCCTACGAGGCGTGGCAGGTCATCGGCGCCGCGGTGACGTTGCTCGTCCTCACGGTCCTCGGCGCGCTGCGCCTGGGCGCCCTGCCGACCGCGCTCGGGGTGGGGATCGGCTTCACGGCCGGGTGGGTCGCGACGTCTGCGGCGACGGACGACTCAGGTCTCTGGGTCATCGGCGCTGTGCTCGTCGCGTTCGGTGTCTTCCTCGGTGCCTATGGAGCGGCGGCTGCTGTCGAGGCACTGACGAAGCGCCGCACCAGCCGTGTCGAGCGTTCCGAGTGATTCGGAGCCCATGGAGAATTGCCGCTGAACGTCGGCACGCGCTCGAGCGCACGCTTGCACCGCACGTGGACGTGGCTTGGGCTGATCCCTTCATGGTGCACCTGAGCCGCGCGGCTGTCGACGGGACTCAGACGGTGGCGGCCCTCGCCGTGGTCGAGGCGCACTGCGCGGAGACGGGGGACAGTCCGTACGCCGCGTTCGGGGAGCCGATCACCTACGCCAACAGCCTCGGCATGGCCTCCGTCCCAGGGATCGTCCGTGCCCGCCGGCTCCTGGTCGTCTATCGCTCGATCCCGATCATCGTCCGCGTCGTCGGCACGGCGCTCGTCCTCCTGGGTGTCATGGCGCTCCGGCAGGGTGGCGAGGTCGTCTTGTCGAACGGCCTGCTCGTCGCCCTCGGCCTCTTCCTGCTCGTGGTCGTCGCACTGGCTCGGTCTGCGGCACCGCTGATGCGCACGGCGGGGCCGTCGCTCGCACTCTCGATCCTCGTCGCCTGCGCCGCCGTGGCTCTCGTCCTTGCGCCGACAGTCCTTCTCGACGATGAGGTGCTCCGTGTCGACGCCGCCGTCACGGCTCTCGTCGGAGGGATGCTCTTCGTCATGGGCGACGTGGCCGACGCCGTCGCCCGGCGTGCCGCCGAGCCCCTGGCCTGGGGCCTCGCCCTGGCCGCCCCCGCGACCGCTGTGCTCGTGGCCGTCCTCGTCCTGCTCTGAGTCCGCCGACTACTGCGCCGGTCGTGCCCTCACGTGCGCCCGCTCGCCCTGGCGGCCGAAGAGGCTGAGGATCTCGACGGGTCGGGCGTCGGCGCTGCCGAACCAGTGGGGTACGCGCGTGTCGAACTCGGCGGCCTCGCCTGCCAGGAGGACGAGGTCCTGGTCGCCGAGGATGAGCCGGAGCTTGCCGTCGAGCACGTACATCCACTCGTAGCCCTCGTGCGTCTTCGGCGCGGGGACGGCCTTCGTCCCCGGGATGATGTGCTTGTAGGCCTGGACGCCGCCAGCCCGCCGGGTGAGCGGGATGATCGTCGCGCCCCACCCCGTCGCGATCGGCCGCATGTGCACTCGCGGGTCGCCGGTCGCCGGTGCGCCGACGAGCTCGTCGAGCGGCACCTCGTACGCCCGGGCGAGGGGCAGCAGCAGCTCGAGGTTCGGGCGCCGCTGACCGGACTCGAGGCGCGAGAGCGTGCTCACCGAGATCCCTGTCGTGGCCGACAGCTCGGACAGCGTGATCTCGCGCCGCGCGCGCAGCGCGCGGAGGCGCGGGCCGACGGCGGTGATGACGTCATCAAGGTCTTCCATGTCCCCATCCTGCTCCTGGATTGCCATAGTGGCAAACTTCTTTGCTGTTTTCGGTGCCCCGGGTGCATGGTCGTCATGGAGGTGGTCCCCCATGACCCAGAACGTCACATCACCCGCCCCGCGCACGGGCACGAGCACAGCACCTGCCACGATCCCCAGCACCGTCGACGTCCTCGTCGTCGGTGGAGGAGCCGCAGGCCTCAACGGCGCCCTCGTCCTCGCCCGCGCGCGTCGCTCCGTCCTCGTCGTCGACAGCGGCACACCGCGCAACGCCCCCGCGGCAGGCGTCCACGGCTTCCTCACCCGCGACGGCATGCCGCCCGGTGAGCTCGTCGCCGCCGGTCGCGCCGAGGTCGAGTCCTACGGTGGCACCGTCGTCGACGGCGAGGTCGTCGGAGCCCGCCGTCAGGGCGACCGCTTCGTCGTCACCCTCGCCGACGGTCGCCGGGTCGGAGCGCGCCGACTCCTCGTGACGACCGGCCTCGTCGACGAGCTCCCCGACATCCCCGGGGTAGCCGAGCGGTGGGGTCGCGACGTGCTGCACTGCCCCTACTGCCACGGGTGGGAGGTGCGCGACCAGCCCGTCGGCATCGTCGCGTCGAGCCCGATGGCGATGCACCAGGTGCTGCTCTTTCGCCAGATCACCCCGGACCTCACGCTGTTCCTCAACGACGCGTTCGAGCCCTCCGACGAGGACTGGGAGAAGCTCGCTGCGCGCGGCGTCGCGGTCATCGACGGCGCGGTCGCCGGGCTCGAGGTGGCCGACGACCACCTCGCAGGGGTGCGGCTCGCCTCCGGGACGGTCATCCCGCTCCGGGCGGCCGTGGTCGCCCCGCGTTTCCGCGCCCGGTCGACGATCCTCGTCCAGCTCGGTCTGACCCCCACGCCTCACCCGATGGGCATGGGCGAGTACATCGCGTCCGGTGCGATGGGCGTGACCGACGTCGCCGGCGTGTGGGTCGCCGGGAACGTCACCGACCTCTCCGCGCAGGTCATCGTCTCGGCCGCCGGCGGCCTGGCTGCTGGCGCGTCGATCAACGCCGACCTCGTCGCGGAGGACACTGAACGTGCCGTGGAGAACCGCCGAGAACCCTTCTCGGCCGCGGCAGAAGCACGCAACGCCGAGCTCGTGCTCGGGAACAGGAGGCACGGACTGTGAGCGACGTGTTCGACGCAGCATTCTGGGACGAGCGCTACAGCTCGTCCCCCGCGATCTGGAGCGGGAGGCCCAACCCCCACCTCGTGACCGAGGCCGTCGACCTCACGCCTGGCCGGGCGCTCGACGTCGGCAGCGGCGAGGGAGCCGACGCGATCTGGCTCGCTGAGCGCGGCTGGACGGTCACGGCGGTCGACCACTCCCAGGTCGCCCTGACCCGTAGTGCCGAGCGCGCCGTGCAGGAGGGTGCCGACGTCGCGGCGCGCATCAGCTGGGAGCGGGCCGACGTCATGGACTGGGAGCCGGGAGACGGGATCTACGACCTCGTGTCCGCGCAGTTCATGCACCTGCCCAGTGCTGACCGGATCCCGCTCTTCGCTCGGCTCGCGGCTGCTGTCGCGCCGGGCGGGAGCCTCTTGATCGTCGGCCACAACCTGTCCGATCGCGAGACCGCGCTGCGCAGCCACTTCGACGAGGACTTCTTCTGGGCGGGCGAGGCCGTCATCGAGTCGCTCGACCCGGACGCGTGGGAGATCGTCACCAACGCGTCGCCCAGCCGCACCCACGTCCACGAGGGGGAGGAGATCACGATCAACGACACGGTGGTCAGGGCGCGCCGCACAGCCTGACCCCGAAGAGAGGCACGCAGCCTGCGTTCGCCCTGCGCTCTCTCAGGCTGGAACGCTCGCACGGTTCTATTAGCCGAGGAGACATCGAGGGGGCCACTTTGGCCGGCAACTTCACAGGTTGCACGTACACCCGTAGGAGCGGATGTCACTCCAACACTGGGAACGGTGTCCATCGTTAAGACGTCCCTTGGCGACGCGCATCGCGCCGCTGAGCCATAGCAACGAGTTGGCTCAGTGGTCCCAGGCATCGGCTATCCTCTGTGGCATGGCTGAGGAGCGATACCAAGTGTTTGTGAGTTCCACCTACACCGACTTGGTGGAGGAGCGGCAGGCCGTAATCTCAGCGCTGCTGCAGCTTGGAGCGATGCCAGCCGGAATGGAGCTCTTCCCAGCGGCCGACGATGAAGCCTGGACCTTGATTCAACGGGTGATTGACGAGTCTGACTACTACCTTCTAATTGTTGGTGGCCGCTACGGCTCGGTCACAGAGGAGGGCGTCAGTTTCACGGAGAAGGAATACGACTACGCACAGGACACCGGAAAGCCAGTAATGGCTTTTCTGCATGGCGCGCCCGACACTATACCCGTGGGGAAAAGCGATCTCGACAGTACCGCTAGATCGAGACTCGAACTCTTCGCGGCTAAGGTAAAACGGGCAAAGCACGTGAAATACTGGACGAGCGCGGAAGACCTCGCAGGCAAAATTGCCCTATCGTTCGCCATCTTTACCAAGTCGTATCCTGCGATCGGATGGGTTCGCGGGGACGCGGGCGACTCCCCAGAGACGTTGCGGATGCTCTCGGCCGCGCAAGCGAAGGCAGCCGAGTTGGAAGCTCAATTGGCCCGCCAAGCGGTGGCGCCACCAGCGGGAGTCGCCGGACTCGCAGATCACGACGAAACCTTTGATCTCGCCTTCCGGGTGCAAGCGAGGATTTCCAACCTTACGGCACAAGCGAATGTAGCCTCTTATCAAACCTACGAAGTCGACGTCTCCATTACGTGGAACGATCTTCTAGCAGAGCTCGGCACGAGCATGCTCAATGAAGCACCGCAGGCCGCGCTCCTGAAGCGCTTCCGGGCAGCGGTAAACACGTTGTGCCACGATGAAATGGTGGAGCAAGTACGGAAGTGGCTCACTCGTCAGCTCAAGCCGGCAGAAATTGAAGGGAGTGTTGGTAAGAAGAAGGGCATCATCGGCGTTCAAATCGATTCCGCGACTCCAAGCGAGAGCGACTTCGAGGTCGTTCTTGTGCAACTGGACGCGCTCGGGCTGATCACACAGAGCGTGAAGAAGCGCGCGGTCGCCGACCGCAACACCTACTGGACGCTGACGCCTTGGGGTCGGACCCGACTTACGCGCTTGCGCGCAGTCCGCGCCGGTCGGACCCGCCCCTCATACGAGGAACCAGAGGACGGTCTCGAAGGTGCGCTGGCGGCCGCGAAGACGTCCTCAGAGCCCAGTGCTTGACTTGATATGGCAACGTAACGCGGGGAGCCTCGGCCGCACAGACCGTGATGACCGTGCCGCCATGTGGCAAGGGATGCGGCGCCCGCAGGCCGCGGAGCAGCCAGACGGCGGTGCGTTCGGCGTCGATCTCACGCTGGGGGCGAAAGCCCAGGCGGCGAAGGACCGGGAGGAGAGGGCACCAGCCCTGCAGACCGTGCTGCAGCAGGAACGCTGCGACGAGCGCCGGGGGGAGGAACCGGCAGCTCCGGGTCTTCACCCCGGCGACCACGGATGAAGCAGGATCAGGCTGGAGGCGTTGACCTCGAGCGCCCGTTTGACTTCCCACTCCCGGTCGAGCTTGTTCAGGTGGGCGGTCAGCTCGTCGCAGGGTGCCGCAGTCTGGTGCTGCACGCGGCGGCGTGCTTCGCGGTCGACCTGGTCCTGGACCGCTCCGGAGGCGGGCGCGCGGACACGGTCGTCGCTCACGAGGGTCTCATCCCCGTGAGCTACTCCTGCCCAGGATGCACCGGGGTACCTGCTGCAAGAGCGCAGGGCCCTCGGTGCGGGCGGTCTGACCATCGTCACCGATCGACCTTCGCCGCGCGCCCCTCTCGCCGCCCGAGCAGCACGTCGATGACGAGGAACGCGACGAGGCTCACGCCGACGAGCGGGAGGAAGAGCCCGACCCCCGCGGCGACCGCGAGCACGGCGAGCTGTCCCCACCACGGGGTGCGCAGGAACGTCCCGCGGGCGGGGGCCTTCCCGACCGGTCGGCCGGGCCGGCGCGTCGGGCGGCGCTGCCACCACATCCGGTAGCCCCACACGACCATGAGCGCGATCGCCCCGGCGACGGCGACGAGGACGAGCTGGTTGACGAGGCCGAAGAGCGTGCCCTGGTGCATGTCGATGCCCCAGCGGGCCAGCTTGGCGGCGAAGGGGTAGTCGTCGAAGTCGACGCGGTCCGTCACCGCGAGCGTCTCGCCGTCCACGGCCACGGCGTCCACCTCGGTGGGGTAGCTGCGCTGGATCTCGGTCACGGTCCACGCCTCGCCCGCGGCGGCCGGTGGCGTGATCTCCACGAGGCCGACGTTCACGTTCTCGCCCCGGGCGACCTCAAGGACGTCGTCGAAGAGCCCGGGCTCGGCGGTCGCGGCCGGCTCGATCGCCGTCGCGCCGGAGTGCTCGGCGTGCTCGGTACCCGAGTGCTCTGTGTGCTCGCCGGGAGCGCTGCCGCCGGCCAGGTCGGCGGTCACGGACGGTGTCGACCACGAGAGCGCCGAGCGCAGCTCGCCGACGTTCCCGCCGGCATGCTGCGACCACGTGATGCCGGTGGCCGAGAGGAAGAGCGCCCCACCGAGCACCCAGATGCCCGTCGTCGCGTGCAGGCTCCGAGTCCTTCGGTAGCCCGACGCACGTCCCGGCGCCCCGGCGGTCTCAGTCCCAGCGGCGGCGGCGCGCTCGGCCCTCTTCCCGGCCCGCTGCCGCCGCGACCGGGCGATCCACAGCCCGAGCCCGGCGAGCGACACGACACCGAGCCATGACGCCGCGAGCTCGGAGTACAGCCGGCCGGTCTCGCCGAGGTGGAGGTTGCGGTGCAGGTCGTCGATCCACGTCCGCAGCGGCAGGGCGCCACTCGTCCCGTAGGTCACGAGGTCACCCCGGATCTCCCCGTTGCCCGGGTCGACGAAGATCGTGCGGGCCTCGCTCGCACCGAGGCCCTCGGCCGCGTAGAGCACCCGGGTGGTGTCGCCGATCTCGGGAGCGGGGCGGACGGCGAGGATCGTCTCCTCGCCCCCGGTCGCCTCCTGCGCGGCCGCGACCTGCATCTCGAGGCTCAGCGGCGGGAGGCTCTGCGGTGCCTCGACCGACGGTGCAGAGAGCTCGTCCGCATAGACGACGCGCTCGAGCTGCGGGCTCAGGGCATAGAGCGCGCCGCTCGTCGCGGCGACGACGATGAACGGTCCCACGAGGATCCCGGCGTAGAAGTGCAGGCGCCGCAGGAGCGGACCCACCCAGCCGCGGGCCGGTACCGAGCGCGACGGCGGGACAGTGGACGCGGCCGGCTCGGTGGGCGGCGGTCCGGCCGGGGGCGAGGTGTGCTCGATCGTCGTCACGGGGATTCCGTCTCTGGGGTGGTGTGCCGGTCGCGGGGGAGCCGGGCACGACGAACGGACCCTGTCGCGGGCGCGCAGGGAGAAGTGAGGGGTGGAACGGGTCGACCGGACCGGTCAGGTGGCGCGGGTCGCAGGCGGCTCAGCCGGCGGCGAGCACGACTACGGGCTCGGTCGTCGGCTGCTCCGAGCCGCCGACGGGCTCGACCGTCAGCGCCAGCGCGGCGCCGTCGGGCACGGTCGAGACGCTGGCGGTCGCGGCGCCGTCGGACAGGTCGAGCACCCCGGCGGAGACCGGTGCGCCCTCGGCGACGACCCACAGCTGGTAGTCGCCGTCGTCGAGTTCTGGCAGGTCCGCCGCGGTGAAGACGGCGTCGTTCCCGGCCACGACGGCGACAGCTCGACCGCCGCCGGTCACGTCGGACTGGATGACCTGTGCGCCAGGCCGGGCGAGGATGTCGGCGACGGCCTCGGCCTGCTCCTGCACCCGGTCGGCACGCTGCGACTGCTGGACGGCGATCCCTGCCGGGATACCGACGGACACGAGGAACGCGGCAGCGACCGCGAGCCAGCGGCCCACCGGCCGACGACGCGAGCTCCGAGCCGTGCCTGCCCCGGACGTGCTGGTCAGGACCGGTCCGGACGGAACCGTCCCGACCTGTGCTGTCGTGCCGATCCGGTCGAGGACCGACCCGCGCACGTGCGCCGGCGCCGGTGCGGAGCCGGACGCGGCGAGCAGCGCCGTCGTCTCCCTCAGGGACCGCGCCTCGGCCGCGAGGGCCGGGTCGTCCCGCAGGGCACGTTCGACGGTGGCGCGCTCGACGTCGTCGACCGCGTCGAGGGCCCATGCTGCGAGGAGGTCACGGACCTCGTCGCGGCGGTCGTCGTTCTGGTCGTCGTTCACAGGTCCACCCCCAAGCAGTCGCGGAGCCGGTTGAGCCCGTCCCGGATGCGGGACTTCACGGTCGGCAGGGCCACGCCGGCGTCCTGGGCGACCTCACGGTAGGTGAGTCCTCCGTAGTACGCGCTCATGACTGCCTCCCGCTGGAGATCGGTGAGCGATCCCAGGCAGTCGGTCACCCGGTCCCGCTCCTCGTTGTGCTCGGCCGTCTCGGCGACGTCGTCGTACGGCCGGCTGTAGTCCCGGACCCCGACGAGGTCGTCACGGGTCCGTTGCGACTGGACCGACCGCACGCGGTCGACCGCCCGACGGTGCGCCATCGTCGCGATCCAGGCGACGACGCTGCCGAGCTCGGGGTCGAAGCGGGGCGCGGTGCGCCACACCTCGACCATGACGTCCTGGGTCAGCTCGGCAGCGAGGTCAGGGTCCCGCAGGACCCTCAGCGCCGTGCCGTGGACCAGGGGCGACGTCTCGTCGTACAAGGCTTCGAAGGCGTCGCGGTCGCCGGTCGCGACCCGGGCCACGAGACCGGCGAGCCGTCGGGACCGCTCGTCACGGTCCGACGGCGCGCTGGAGCCACGCGGGCCGGTCGAGGTCATCCGGCCATTGTGCCGTGCCGAGCGACCTGTCACGAGCCGAAGGGTGGCGGGACGGTCGTTCCACGTCCCGCCACCCGGTCACCAGGTGTCAGCCCTGGACGAGTGCTGTGTTGAGCGAGTCGATCGCTCCACCCAGCGTCTGGACGTGCATGGCGAGCCCGTCGGCGATGGCCTCGGACGGCAGCTCACCGTTCGAGATGCCCTCGAAGAAGTCGCCGGCCACGCCGCGGTACGCGTCGAGGTCCATGAGCGCCTGCTCGGTCGCCGCGGTGTCACCCGTGGCTACCGCGTTGGCGTACGCGACGAAGAAGCCGATGTGCTCGCGCCACAGCTCGAGGAACGCGGTGCCGTTCTCCGCACCCGCGAGGGAACCGATGCCCTCGGACAGGGCGACAGAGTTCGCGTCGAGCACGCCTGCCGCGGCGGAGAACGCCTCGGACTCCGTGCCACCCTCGGTCGTGTACGCCGTGAACACGGCGATCCCGGCGAGGTAGACGTGCTCCTGGAGGCCCGCCGTGAGCGTGGCTCGCAGCGAGGACGCCTCGTCGTTGGGGTCGCCCTCGAGGTCGGCGGCCGTGTCGAGGCCGGTCGAGATGACCGCCGCTGCCTCACCGACGTGGCTCGCTGCAGTCTGCAGCAGGGCGTACGCGTCCGGGGTGCCGGCGGCGAAGCCGTCGATCGCGGCCGAGAGGGTCGTGATGTGCATCTCGAGGCTCATCGCGATGTCGGCGGCCGGGAGAGCCCCGCCGCTGACGTCCTCGAAGAACGCACCGGCGCTCACCGTGTAGCCCTGGAGGCTGGCGAGCGCTGCGTCCTTGCCGGCCATGTCGCCACCCTTGACGGCGACGGCGTAGTCGACGAAGTAGCCGACGTGCTCACGCCACAGCGCGAGGAAGGCCTCTTCCTGCTCGGGGGTGGAGAGCTCGCCGACAGCCTCGGAGAGGGCGACGGAGTTCATGTCGAGGGTGTCCGCGGCCAGGCCGAACTCTGCCGAGTCGGCACCGGCCGTGTAGGCGGTGGCGACGGCCATGCCGGCGAGGTAGACGTGCTCCTGGAGGAGCGAGGTCAGACCGGAGCGCAGGTCTGCCGCGGGGGACATCGCGTCGCCCGGCAGGTCGAGCGCGGTGACGAAGCCGCCGGCGAGCGTGGCGGCCGTCTCGGGCATGTGCTGCGCGGCGGTCCGCGCGTCGGCGAACGGGTCGCCCGTGCTCACGGGAGCCATGGAGTCCATGTCCATGTCGGCCATGTCGTCCGTGCCCTCGGACTCTTCGGCGCTCTGCGTGGTCTCGCTGGAGGTCGAGGCGTCGTCCGTGTCGGCGCTGCAGGCCGCGAGCCCGATCGAGAGGGCGATCGCCGCTGCGAACGCCGCGGTCGGGCGGATGAGGGGAAGTGACGTCTTCATGAGGTGTCCTCCGTCGTGCCAGGTGGTGTGCGTCTGTCACGGGAGGTTCGGAGCGGGTCGGGGTCCGGATGGGTGCGAGATCTTCTTCACCCGGTGTGCTGCCGGACGGGGGCGGTCGCGCGACATCCGTCACAGTCGCCCGACTCTCCGTGCGAGGTGGTCTATCGTCCCCGCATGACAGTCGCACCCCGCCCCGCGACCGTGCTCCGTGTCGCGACGCCCGAGGACGTCCCCGCGATGGCCCGCATCTACGACCACCACGTCCGCACGACGACGGCGACGTTCGAGACCGAGCCGCCGGGCGAGACCCTGTGGGCGGCGAAGCTCGAGTCGATCACGGCTGCGGGCTGGCCCTTCCTCGTGGCCGAGATCGACGAGATCGGGGTCGCCGGCTTCGCGTACGTCGGCCCGTGGCGCGTACGCCCGGCCTACCGATACACGGTGGAGGACACCATCTACCTCGACCCCGCCGCGACGGGCCGCGGCGTGGGCACCCGGCTCCTCGCGGAGGTCCTCGACCTCGCGCGCGCGGCGGGCGCCCGCGAGGTTGTGTCCGTGGTGGCCGACGCGGAGAGCACCGCGTCCCTCGCCCTGCACACCCGGCTCGGCTTCCGTACGGTCGGGCGCCTCGAGAACGTCGGGCTCAAGTTCGACCGTTGGTTGGGGACGACGCTCCTGCAGCTCAGCCTCGTCGACGCTGCGGTCGACGAGGCTGAGCCGGACGTGCCGGGGACCGGTCAGCGCACCGACCTCCGCTCGTAGATCGTCATCGACCAGACGTACCCGGCGACGGTGATGACGACGCACCAGCCGATCGCGAGCGCCGGGTTCCAGCCGAGCGGTGTGCCGAGGAGCAGCCCGCGGATGGTCTCGATGATCGGTGTGAAGGGCTGGTACTCGGCGAACCACCGCATCCCGGCCGGCATCGAGTCCGTGGGGACGAACCCGCTGCCGAGGAACGGCAGGAGGGTGAGCAGGAGCGGGTAGTTGCTCGCGGTCTCGACCGACTTCGCCTGCATCCCCATCCCGACCGCGAGCCAGGTGATCGCGAACGCGACGAGCGTGAGGATGCCGAGCGTCGCGAGCCACTCGACCGGTCCGGCAGTCGGTCGGAAGCCGACGAGCAGCCCCACCCCGAGGACGAGCACGAGGGCGATGAGCCCCTGGATGGTGTTGCCGAGCACGTGCCCGGCGAGCACGGCGGCGCGCGAGATCGCCATCGTGCGGAACCGTGCGGTGATGCCTTCGGTCATGTCCATCGCGACGGTCGTCGCGGTGCCGCCTGCCGTGCCCGCGATCGTGATGGCGAGGATGCCGGGGACGACGTACGCGAGGTACTCGGCCCGGCCGGCGCCCGGGCCGACGCCGGGCAGCCCGGCCCCGAGCGTCCCGCCGAAGACGTAGACGAACAGGAGCAGGAAGACGACCGGTCCGCCGATGGTGAAGATCGACAGCCCGGGGTAGCGCACGACGTGCAGGAGGTTGCGGCGCAGCATCGTGACGGCGTCGGCGACGACGTACGTCTGGCTCGTGCGTGGGGCCGTCGGCCCTGTCGCCGAGGAGCCGTGGGCGGTGATGGTGGTCATGACTGCTCTCCCTTGGCGTCGACCCGGCCGGTGAGCGCGAAGAACACGTCGTCGAGGTCGGGGGTGTGGATGCTGAGGTCGTCGACCTCGATGTCGGCCGCGGCGAGGCGGTCGAGCACGGTGCGCAGGGTGCGGACGCCGCCGTCGCTCGGCACGGTGAGCGTGAGCGCGGCGTCGTCGCGGGAGGACTCGTCGAGCAGGCGGACGGCCGACTCGAGGGCCGGGGCGTCGGTGAACCGGAGGCGGATGTGGCCGCCCGGGACGAGGCGCTTGAGCTCGTCGGGCGTGCCGTCGGCGACGATGCGACCTCCGTCGAGCACGGCGATGCGGTCCGCGAGCTGGTCCGCCTCGTCGAGATGCTGCGTCGTGAGGAGCACGGTGGTGCCCTCGGCGACGAGGCTGCGCACGATGCCCCACATGGTGTGGCGGCTGCGCGGGTCGAGGCCCGTGGTGGGCTCGTCGAGGAAGAGGACGTCCGGTCTCGTGACGAGAGTCATCGCGAGGTCGAGGCGTCGTCGCATCCCGCCGGAGTAGGTGGCGAGGGGCTGGCGTGCGGCGTCGACGAGGTCGAACTGCTCGAGCAGCTCGGCCGCACGCGATCTCGACCGCTTGGTGCCGAGGTGGCGCAGCCGGGCCATGAGGAGGAGGTTCTCCTCGCCGGTGAGGAGTCCGTCGACGGCGGAGAACTGTCCGGTGAGGCCGATCGCGGCGCGGACCCCGTCGGGGTCGCGGACCACGTCGCAGCCCGCGACCGTCGCGGTCCCGCCGTCCGGGTGCACGAGCGTCGCCAGGATGTGCACGGTGGTGGTCTTCCCTGCGCCGTTCGGCCCGAGCAGTGCAGTGACGGTGCCCGCGCTCACGGTGAGGTCCACGTCGTCGAGAACCGTCTTGTCGCCGTAGGACTTGCGCAGCCCGCGGACGTCGATCGCTGTGCTGGTCATCTGTTCGTCCTTCCTCTCTGTCACCCGAGCCGGCAGGTGCCGGGCTGTCAGCGGGCGCGCTGGATGGTGATGTCGCCGTACTGGGTGCGTGCGCGGACCGCGACGGCCTCCTCCGAGGCGGTCGGGCCGGTGTCGGCCGCGAGCTGGTTGCGGACGTGGCCGCCCTTCGACGCGGCGTCGAGCCATGCGGGGACGCCTTCGCGGACGCCGATGGTGATGGCTCCGTAGCCGCTCTCGACCTGGATGGAGCCGGCGGAGATCTCGTGCAGCTGGATGCTCCCGTAGGCGGTCTTCGCCGTGACGGAGCCGAGCGCCGTCGTGATATCGAGGTCGCCGTAGGAGAGCTTCGCGTCGAGGTCGCCGCCCGACTCCCCGATGAGGACGGTGCCGTGCGAGGCCTTGAGGATCGCGTCGCCGGTGATGGTGCCGGCGCGGATCTGGCCGTGGTCGGCGATGATCTCGACCCCGCCGTCGGCGACGCCGACCGTCGCGTTGCCGTGCATGGCGCGCAACCACAGGTCTCCCGTCGACTCGATGTCGACCGGTCCCATCGCGCTCTTGATGCGCGTCGCACCGAGCCGACCGGTGGTCCGGACGCCGCCCGTCGCGGTCTCCGCGGTGAGCCGGGACCCTGCGGGGAGCTCGACGAGCACGTCGACCGACTCGCTGGGGCCGATCCAGCTGAAGCGCGGCTTGGGGCTGACGACGGTGAGGCGGGTGCCGTCGAACGTCACCGTGGTCTCTTCGGCAGCCCGGCGGTCGACCGCCTTGGTCGGGTTGGTCGGGCTCACGGTCACGACCGTGTCGGAGCGGTCGCCGGCGACGATCTCGATCGCGCCGACCTGCAGGTTGATGGCCAGGTCGATCGGTGTGGGCGTGTCGTAGGTGGGCATGGCGCTTCCTGGATGTGGGTGTGCTCGTCCCGCCCCGCGGGTCCGCGTGGCTGGTGGGTGGGGCTGTGGAGGTGGTGGTGTGGCAGGCTGGCTAGCGGGCCCAGCCTGCGAAGCTGTCGCCGGTGCGCAGGGTGCGCTGAGCGGACCGCCGCTGCTTGGGCTGGAGCGCGGACGCGACCGCGCGGACCAGCCAGGCGTTGACGGACAGACCGTCGGTCGCCGCTGCCTCGTCGACCCGCACCTTGAGGGCGTCGGGCAGACGGAGCGTGGTGCGGGACGTGCTGACGTCGTCGAGGTCGACGTGTGCGGGCCGCTCGTCGGCGTCGGTGTCCGGTTCGTTGCTCGTCTGGGTGACGACGAACTCGACCTCGCGTCCTCGGAGCCGGACGTCGACCGAGCCGGGGGCGAGGTCGCGGGTGATCTCGCCGGCGGCGGCCGAGAGGACGTCGAGCAGCACGAGGCGGGTCGCGGCGTCGAGTCCGGCGGCGAGCCGCTCGGCGGCGGCGCGGGTGTCGTCCCCGCCGTTCTCTGCGGCCTGGACCAGCTGCCGCTGGAGGTCGTTGACGTATTGTCCGAGTTCCATGTCACCACTGTGACACCATCGTGGTGTCATGTCTAGTGGTTGTGGTGTCAGGTGGTGGTCAGGGGCCCGGCGCCGCCCGACGCGCCCGACATCGTGACGGTCGCGATCCCTTTCGTCATCATGCGATTCGCCGGCGCGCGCATCCGGCGGTGGGACGAAGACGACGAGCCGCTGATCCTCGATCCCGCCTGGAGCGACGATCCGTCAGGACAGGTCTGTGCTTTCGACTGGGACGGAGCATCGCGGTTCGACCTCACGACCCTAAGGTGCCAGATCACCTTGAGCGCTGAGTCAGTGAACATCGAGGCTCTGGCCGCGTTCTGAGGTGCATGGCATCGTCTGCGACGTCGTCACCCTCAGGCGCGCAGCGCGTCTGCTACCGGTAGCCGGCACGCTTTGACGGCCGGGGCGATCGAGCCCGCTACCCCCGTCAGCAGTGCAGCGAGCACCCCGTTCACTACCGCGGCCCAGGGCATCGTGACCGGGTCGGCGATGATCGCGTCGGGCGACACACGGGGCAGAACGACGAACACCGCGGCGAGCACCACTCCGATCGAGACGAGCGCAACCGTGAGCGAGACAGCGAGGGCAGATCCCAGCACCTGAGCGAGCAGGTCGCGGCGTCGAGCGCCGAGCGCTCGTCGGATGACGAGCTCTCTCGCACGTTCGGTCACGGACGCCAGGCCGACGTTGAGGATACCTACCACCGCCACGGACAGGGCAACCAGGGCGCACACGAGGAAGGCTGCTCCCACGAGCGATACGGTCGCACGTGTCTGGGCCACGGTGTCGATCCGATGAAGCTCCGAGCTTGTCGTGATGTTCGCGTAGACGGCGGCATCCGTGAGCACCGTCTGCAAGAGCACCTCGGGCACCGAGGCCGTCGTGATGAGGAGGCGGACGTCGGTCGGCACCGAGCTCGCCACGCGAAAGCTGAGAGCGTCTTCGAGGTTTCCGTATGCCTGTGGCTCGCTCTTGCCGTCAGCGAGTATCCCTGTCACGACGATCGTCTGCATAGTTCCCGGCGACGCTGGCCACTGCAGCGTCGTCGGCACGCGATCGATGCCCAGCTGGCTCGCAGCGCGGTCGTTCAGCGCGACAGCCGGAGCCGTAGCAGACGGCGCCGAGATCCACGCGCCGATCCTGACGGGGCGCCGGTAGATGCTCTGGAGGTCGCCCTCGATCCAGCTCATCGCGACGGAACCGCTCCGACCGTCTGCGGTGTGGAGCATCACCAGCTCGTTCACCACGAGAGCCGACGCCGCACTGGTCTCGGACAACCGGTCCCGGACGCCGTCGAGCAGACGGTCTGCGCTCTCGAATGTCGACGAGGTGACCGGCACGACGACCTCGTAGGTTGCTTCCCGGCCGTCAGCCTGCTCGTGCTGTGCGATCACCGCGCTGACCACGAGCTGGTCCGCAGCGGAGATGCTGGCGATCGCGAGGACGCCGAGCAGCATGCTCACGGCCGTGAGGAGGTTGCGCAGCGGGAGCGCACCGACATCCTTCGAAGCTATCGTGACCGTGCGGATCACCGGTGGCTCGCCTGGAGAGAGTGCGCAGTGGTCAGGTCAAGGCGTCTGTCGAGCGTGCTTGCCAGCTCGGCGTCATGTGTCACTACGACAAGGCAGCTCCCAGCTTCTGTGGTCGCGTCGCGCAAGTGCTGCATGACGGTTGTGGCGGTGCTCGTGTCGAGCGCGCCAGTCGGTTCGTCGGCCAGCACGATGCGCGGGGAGCGGACGAGTGATCGTGCAATTGCCACGCGTTGCTGCTCGCCTCCGGACAGGCTTCGCGGGTGCCGAGCGCCGAAGGCCTCGAGGCCCACCGCCGCGAGCTGGTCGAGCACGCGTCGGCGCGTCTCCGCCCGTGTGGTGCGCTCTCCGTACTGCAGCGGCATCGCGACGTTGTCGAAGACGGACAGGTGCTCGACGAGCGAGTAGCTCTGGAAGACGAAGCCGAGCAGCCGGTTGCGAGCTCCGGCGGCGGCGGACTGGCTCAGTCGGCTGACGTCCTGACCTCCGACCCAGAGTCCGCCTCCCGAGGGCGGGCGCATGAGCCCGAGGACAGAGAGCAGGGTGGTCTTCCCGCTCCCCGATCGGCCGACGATCGCTAGGCTCGTGCCGGCTTCCACGTCGAGGTCGAGGCCGGAGACCAAGCGGAGCGGCGGCGCTCCGCGGCGCTCGACGCTGACGTCGAGGCGCTCTGCCCGCAGGGCTGAGCTTTCTCCTGTCACGGCATGCGGTCCATGAGTCCGGGTGCGGTGGCAGCGATGATGTCACCTTCCGCGAGGCCGGCCGTGATCTCCACCATCGCACCGTCGCTGATGCCCAATGAGACATCCACGATCTTGAGCTGCTCACCGATGACCCGCGTGACAGTGCCGGTCGAGGCCGAACCGAGGACCGCCTCGACAGGGACCACGAGGGCGGCCGGAGCCGCGCCGGTCTGCAGACCCACCTTGGCCGGGAGTCCAGCCATCGTCCTCGTATCGGCTGGGAGAAGACAGACGAAGATCGGTTGAAGATCCCCACCGTCGGTGCCGTCTACGCCAGCCGGGATCTGGTTGCTCGGTACCACAGGGCAGCTCAGTCCGGCGGGGCCCCCCTCGATGCTCACGGCCCCAGCCGTCGGAGAGCTGTAGATGCGGTAGGCGACGGTCGCTGGGACCTGGGCCTGCACCCCGAAACCGTCATAGCGGATCGAGACGATCGGGACGTCGATCATTGCTCTCGCCCCCTCGCTCGCAGACCACGAGATGACCTCCCCCGACGCCGGTGCGACGATCGACATGTCTCCGACGGTCCCGACAACTTGCCCCTCGACGAACCGCGCACCGTCGCTCAACTCGATGTGCACGGCGCCGTCAGCGGGTGCGCGTAGAGCCACCACAGGCTGCGACACTGTCTGACCCGATACGACGAGCACCGACGTCAGATCGCGTCGACCGACCGTGATCGTCGCCGACGGCTGCGCCGACGAAGGTCCGGGTGTGACGTCCGCCGGCATGACGGAGCAGCCGGTCAGGGGGAGAAACGCGAGGATGAACGATGCGCCGAGGGTCACGCTCCTCACAATGGGGCGCTCGGTCATCATCATCGTTGTCCTCATGTCGCCGGGCAGTTCGCTGCGACATCCTGCTGTACCCCGCTCGGGTCACCGAGCTGTGCCTTCTCGATGATCCCTCGGACCACCGGTTTTGCGCTCTGATCGTCGAAGGCTCGTTCGAACGCCGCCGTCTCGAGGATGCTCGCGTACATCTCCAGTGCGTGCGCAGCCTCCGGCTCAGACGTGCCGCGCACGGCCAACCACTCCTGCCCCCAGGCGCAGTTCCAGGCGATGACGGCATCAACTTCTCCGTACCCGACCTGATAGCTACCGGACGGGTCGCTGACCGAGGGGGTCGCTTCGATCGAGGCCCCCTCGGGCAGCTCCAGTCCTTCAAGCGTCGTCCGGTACTCCTCGATCATGTCCGCGTACCCGAAGAAGCTCTCCATCTCCGACGGTGAGCTTTGTGCCGGTTCCGCGGCGCGACCACAGCTGGCAGTCAGGAGAAGGGCAGCCAGGGAGAGTGTCGCCCGAAGGCCGTGACGCCGGAAGTGCATTGAGTTCCTTCTCGATCAGAGTGGTCGCGATCCAAGAGCAGGTCAGTAGTGGAGCGTTCCCGACCACGAGTTCGAGCATGTGCCCGATGACGGTGAAACCATCATGGCGTTCATCTTAAAGCGGGTGTTCGACACGTAGCCAACATTCTGTTGGATCGTTCCCCAGCGGTTTGCGCTCTGGAACCATGCCTCATGGAAGGCGCCGTTCGCGACGACGTTTATGCCGATCCGCATCTGATATCCACTGTGGACGCCGCCTGCCGCCTGGGATAGAAATGCCTGCGTGAGCGACGGTTGCTGCATGTAGCGCACCGTCTGGTAATAGGCTCGAGTGCCGGAACAGTTGACCGTTCCGGATACGGGCGTACTTGCGGCCTGGGCGGCAAGCGAGCCGCTCACCGCGAGGCTCGTCGAGAGAAGCAAGACTGCACCAGCACGGAAGATCCTCGTACGCATGAGACTCCTTATTGATGTTGATGAGCACTTCTTCGGGACAGCAGGCGCGACGGTCGTCGGAGTTCCTTTCCGCATGGCACATCAACGCTTGGACCAACCGCATCGTCGGCCCTGTGACCTGCAGAGATCCTTCCGATCGGCGCGCCGTCGCGGCTTGACTGGAAACTTAGTCCAGGATCCGCAACGAGTAAACACCGTACGGAACATTGACCGAAGGTATGTGAATGGGCGTGCGCTTGAGGGTTGATAGCAGGCGCGGACTCATGGTTCGACGCGGGTGGAGGAGGTTCGCGTCGAGGTCCCTCCGTCGCGCGATCGAAAGACCTCGACGCGCACCAGGCTCCACCTCTCCCCCTCATGCCGCTGATCTCGTCTGCTGGTACAACGATCTGCCGATAATGAAACCAACGTAGAAGACGGTGCTTGCGACTCGGCTGGGCCGAAGCTGCGTTTGGAATCATCCCGCGAACGGTCCCCCTGTCGGCAATGCACGGGGCGAGAGTCGAGGTGCGCCACCACGATCGCTCGGAGCCATCTGCTTCGAGCTTCGTCGGGCGCCATGCCGCTGCCCTCGTGCGGGCGGGTAGGGTGCGCGCGTGACCAACGACCTCGTCCTCCCCCAGCTCTGACGGAGCTGCTCACGCACGGAGAACGACCTCGACACGCGCGGCGTCCCGAGTCGCTACCGGTCCCGGAGGTTTCGGGTGCCCGGGATCATAGGGAATCGGGGCACTCTCTGTTATCGGACGACTCCGCACCCGTCTCCTCTCATGTGGCCGCCCGCCGGGCAGTCGAGTCTCACGAGCCGAAACCTACGGAGAGGTCCGCACTCATGGTGAACCACACTGATACCGCGACGGTGGTGGCCGCCGTCGACGGTGACCCGCAGGCCGTCGACCGCCTGGTCGCCGAGTACCTGCCGCTCGTCTATACGATCGTCGGCCGCGCCCTGGAGGGGCATGCCGACGTCGACGACGTCGTGCAGGACACGATGCTGCGAGTGGTCCGCAACCTGGGCGACCTGCGGCAGCCCGAGTCCTTCCGCTCCTGGTTGGTCGCGATCACCGTGCGCCAGGTGCGCGAGCGGTTCCGGACCCGCAGGGAGCTCCCGCACGCGATCGTGCCGGACGACGTCCGTCACCCGGGCGCGGACTTCACCGACGTGGCGATCACCCGGCTGGAGCTGACGGGCCAACGCAGAGAGACCGCTGAGGCCACCCGCTGGCTCGACGAGGACACCCGCGAGCTGCTCGCGCTGTGGTGGCTGGAGGCCTCGGGGCAGCTGACCCGTGACGAGATCGTCTCCGCGACCGCCGTCAGCCGCCAGCACACCGCCGTCCGGATCCAGCGGATGAAAGGGCAGCTGGAGACGGCGCGGATCGTCGTGCGCGCCCTCGCGAGCACCCCGCGCTGCCCCGGCCTCGCCCGGGCGACGACGCGCTGGGACGGGCGCCCCGGTCCGCTGTGGCGCAAGCGCATCGCTCGGCACGCACGCGAGTGCCAGCGCTGCGCCCCGGCCTCGGCCGGCCTCGTCCCCGCCGAGCGGTTGCTCGGCGGGATGGCGCTGGTGCCTCCGCCGCTTGCCGTGGGGGCGGCGCTCGCACACCCGGGCGGTGACCTCGTCGCAGCGCACGCTGCGCACGCGACGACCGGCACCGCGACGACCGGCACCGCGACGTCGACCAAGGTGCTGGCCGCAGCGGGGCTCTCGTCGGGCCGTCGGGTCCTCACCGCCCTGGTCGTCGCAGGCCTGGTCCTCGGTGGCGGTGCGGTCGCGGCGGGCTACCCGGGCGACGAGGCGCCGAGCGCTCCGGCCGCCGGCGCGGCGGAAGTGTCCACCACCGACAGCTCCGCGGAGTCGCGGCTCCCGCAGCCTGCAGCCCCATCGGCGCCACCGGCGGCACCGGTCGTCCCACCGCCCAGCCCTCCCGCCGAGCCGCTCGCACCGCCGGCGCCCGCCCCAGCTGCTCCGGCGCCGGTGCCTGTCGAGCCCGTCGTCCCGGCGACCCTGTCGGTGAAGAAGGGCGTCTCCACCTGGCAGTTCGACGGCATCGAGGGCGCGCTCGACGACGTCGGCGCCGGCTGGTACTACAACTGGTCGCCGACCGACGCGACCATGCCTGGTCCGGCCGACGTCGAGTTCGTCCCCATGATCTGGGGCCGGGACAACGTCGACGACGCGACGCTCGCCCAGGTGAAGAGCCAGGGAACGGTGCTGCTCGGCTTCAACGAGCCCGACCTGGGTGAGCAGTCGAGCATGAGCGTCGAGGAGGCGCTCGGGCTGTGGCCGCAGCTGGAGAGCACCGGCATGCGCCTCGGAAGCCCGGTCGTCGCCTACGGCGCCGACACGCCCGGTGGCTGGCTGGACCGGTTCATGACCGGTGCCGCGGAGCGCAACCTGCGCGTCGACTTCATCACCCTGCACTGGTACGGCTCGGACTTCAGCGACGCCTCGGTCGACCACTTCCTCGGCTACGTCGACGCGGTGCACCAGCGCTACGGGCTGCCCATCTGGGTCACCGAGTACGGCCTGATGAACTTCTCCGGCAGCCCTCGGTACCCGTCCGGCGCCCAGGCCGCAGCATTCATCCGCGGCACGACGGCGGGCATGGAGTCGCGCCCCTACGTCGAGCGCTACGCATGGTTCGGCCTGCCCGCCGTCGGGGACAGCGTCGAGTTCGGTCTCTACACGGACGGGTCGACGCCGACCGAGGCCGGTCAGGCGTACAAGGACGCCGGCTGATCTCAGGAGGCCGCCCGTGCGGCACCGCGATCAGCCGGCAGGCTCACGGGCCTGACCGTCTCAGCGATACGTGTGCTTCGCCAGGAACTCCAGGCTCCGGTCCAGCGCGACCTGACCGGCCTCGGTGGAGAGGTCGAACTGGTACTCGTGGCCCAGCCCGGGCTCCTCGCCCTCGGGCTGGAAGATCGCATCGACCTCGACGCCGACCTCCGTGAGCCGGGCCGCCATGGCCCTGCCCTGAGGTGTGAGCGGGTCGGCGTTCCCGCCCGTGAGGAACGCGGGCGGGAACTCCTCGGTCACGTGGTTGGCGACCGAGGCCGGGGCGAAGCGCGGGTCGGCGGCGAAGTCCTTGGTCCCCGAGTACGACCACAGGACCGTCTCGAGGAACCACGACGACGCGCCACCCTTCGAGGTGTCCACGAGCGACATGTCGTACGCGCCACAGTGCAGCAGCACGGCGACGAGCTCATCGGGGCTGATCGCGGGCTCGATGCCCAGCTCCTCGGCGTAGACCGGGCTGGTCACCGCGTTGGCGACCTGTGCGCTGATCTGGGACCCCGCGGAGTCGCCCGCGAGCACGATCCGCCCGGGGTCCACGCCCAGCTCGTCAGCGTGCTCGATGACGTAGGCGAGTGCGTCGTTGAGCTCGATGACCGGTGTCGGATAGGTGGCCCCAGGTGCGATCGAGTAGTCGATCGCGACCACCGTGTACCCGTGGCCGGCGACGATCTTCGCGTAGTTCGCGACCTGCTCCTTGCTCCCGGAGACCCATCCACCGCCGTGCGTCCACACGACGGTGGGCAGCGAGCCGCTGGCGCTCGCGGGTCTGTGGACGTCGAGCAGGGCAGCGGGGTTGTCGGTGCGGTAGGGGACGTCCGTCATGCTCGTGACGTCGGACGGCACGAGCGGCGCGAGCTTCTCGTTGGTCTCGACGCCTCCCTTGTCGAACGCATACCGGATGAGCAGCGCGGACGGCCACGGGCTGACCTGGAACACGACGAACGTCCCGAGCGCGAGGAGCCCGAGGGAGGCACCCACCCAGCCCAGGATGCGCGGCCAGCGGCGCCGAGTGGGCGGCCTGGTGAGCGAGGGCGCGCCCGGGGCCGCCATCCCCGGAGTCTCGAGCGTGGCGAACGACTGTCGACGGTCGGGGCGGCGGAACGGTCGCGAGACCTGAACGGAAGACAAAGGTCTCATGGCCCCTCGACTGGCTTCGTACAGGCAACGTCATGGAGCAACGCGTGGATCTCGGTAGCGCTGCGATCTCGCGGGGCATCAAGAGGATGCTCAGCGACTCCTCATCGAGTCCCTCCGTCCAGGACGACCGATCGGGCTGTCATCTTCATCTCCAACCTAGTCCCGGTGGTCCGGCCGCACGCAACCGCTGGGCATACCCTCGGACCATGTCTACCCGCACGAGCGGGTAGCAGCTCTCCGACGAGGCCGTCGAGAAGGCCACTGGTGCCCCGCGCGACCACTGGATCACGATCCTCGACACGCAGCCCGCGACCGGGTGAGCGAGAGCGTGCGGCAGACGGTCGCGCACCAGAGGAGGCTGAGAAGTGTCGGATGACGTCAAGACGACGATCGCCGCGGTCCTCGATGCAGCCGAGGCGTCTTTCGACGCGCGGGCTGTCGAACCGCCACTGTTGAAGCTGCGGAGCCTGCTCAAGTCCTCGAGCGAGCCGCGATGGGAGTTCCTGGACGCGATCCGCGCGCTGACAACACCCGGTCCGGGGGAGCTCCCGCTCGCGCGACCAGGAGTTGTGGAGATCCTCGAGTTCTGCATGCGCGAGCTTCGCTGGCCCGAGATCCGCGAGGCCATGGTTGCGATGGATTCACCAGCGCACGACTGGCGCGTCCAACGGGCCGCGCAGCGGGTTCTCGAGGTGTATGACGACGAGTGGCCGGGTGGCGACATCTACGACACCTACCGTGAACCGTAGGCTCGCAAGCCTTGCCGCGTAGCCCGTCCAACCTCCCCGGCAGTGGTCTGTACCTGCTCCCCGCCACCGGCCGGGGCGCAAGCGTCGTGCCGAATGCTGTCGCTGCTGGCGGGAAGATCCTTGGGTTCGAGGGTTTTGAGCTCGACGTCTCCGATGTGTGCCCGCAGCTCGATCTGGTCGTGGACTTCGAACGCCGAAGGTCAGGACCAGATCCGCTCGAGGCGATCTCAGGCTGGCCCGAGAATACCTGGGTTGATGTGGCGATGGCGTGAGAGGCGGATCTCGCTGACGTCGCGGGGACCTTCGGTAGAGGACGAACCCTCGCGGGGCGCTCCTGGGTCGATGCGCGTCAGCCGTCACCGACGACGCCGACCGCGAACGTGCGTCGCGAGCGTGGTGGCCACGTGCGCGGCATCGCGGCCCACGCCCCGCAGCGTGTTCGACGAGAACGAGCGTTGCAGCTCGAGGCCGACGTACCCGAGGCCCGCATGGGTGGTCGAGATCCCGCCACGGTGCACGGGGGAGCCCTGGCCGTCGAGGGCTCCCAACGTGTCCAGGTAGTCCAGCGCGGGTCGGAATCCGGTCGCGAAGATCACGGCGTCCACCTGCTCGCGGCTCCCGTTGCTCCAGACGACCTCGTTGCCGGTGAGCTCGGTGAACATGTCTCGACGGTCCAGAGCCCCAGACGCGATGGCCGTCCGGTAGGTGCCGGTGTCCAGGACCAGTGGCTTGGTCATGAGGCGCCGTATCCATGGTGTGGGGAGGACGTCGAAGCCGGTGACCTTGAACCAGTGGTGCAGGTCGCGCCCGGCACGGCGCTGGGCGGCGAAGGTGATCGGCGACCGTGACGCCAGCCGCACTCGAGCGACAGTGGTGAGCTCGTGCGCGATCTGCACCGCGGAGTTCCCGCCGCCGACCACGATGACCTGCTTGTCGACGAAGTCGAGGTGGCTACGGTAAGCGGCTGAGTGCAGCACCTGGCCGGTGAACGACTCGAGCCCGCGCACAGCCGGCAGGACGGGGGAGCCGAACGACCCGCTCGCCGCGATCAGCCCCGTCGCTGGCAGCTCTTGGCCGTCCGTCGTTCGCACCGTGAACTCGGGGCCGTCCTGCTCGACCGACTCGACCCGGGTTCCGGTGCGGATCTGCGCGCCCACGTGCTCGGCGTAGCGCTCGAGGTACTCCACGACCTCGTCGCGGGTGGGGTACCGGTCCGGGTCGCCACCGAACGGCAGTCCGGGCAGGGCGCTGTACCGAGCGGGGGAGAACAGCCGCAGGGTGTCGTAGTAGCCGGGCCATGACCCGGTCGGCGAGGCGCCGGCCTCCAGGACGAGCGGGTCCAGTCCGGCTGAGCGCACGGCAGCGGCCGCGGCGAGGCCGGACTGACCGGCGCCCACGATGATCACAGGAGAAGAGGAAGTCATGTCGCAAACATATCGTCACTTCGCGATATCTCAATATCGCGAAGTGGGCGAGTATGGTCGAGACATGACCCAGCCTCCGACGCTCCAGCCCGAGGGGGCTCGACCTACCGAGCTGAGCCAGGGGACGCAGGACTTCCTCACTGCGCTGGCCAGCCCTACGCGCCAGGCCATCTTGCTGCTCTTCGCCCGTGGTGCCGAGCTCTCCGTCGGGCAGGTCGCGGAACAGGCGAACATCGCACAGTCGACGGCCTCGGAGCAGCTCAAGACCCTGCGCCGCGCGAGCATCGTCACGGCGCGACGGGACGGCAAGGTGGTGCTCTACAGCGCCGACCGCGACGGCATGACCGCCGCGCTGACCGACCTGCAGGCCTACCTCCAGACCTGCTGCTGACGCCCCGGCCGTGGTCTTCGCGGGGGTCGGTGGTCCCTCGCCACTGGGAGTAGCACTCCCTGCTCTCCGCGCGTGAGCCGCGCATATGCTCGATCCATGAAAGCGATCGAGGACTGGGAGAGCGCGCTGCAGGGCCTCGAGCGACCGGACTGGGTCCGCTTCGTGAGCGATCACTCCGGCCTCCCGGGCCCTCGGGCGAACCTCGCACTGCTCGACGCCCTGGTCCGGGTCGCCGACTCGGCGATCGTCTCGGACCTCGTCGCCGACGGCGGCGAGTACCCGATGATGTGCGCCGCCGCGTTCTTCGGCAGCCGCGCGGGCGACGCCGGTTGTGAGACCTCGGCTCACGAGTGCGCGGGCGACGAGCGGTGGCGGGTGCGGGAGGGCGTGGTGATCGGTCTGCAGCACCTGGGCGACCGGTCCGTCGATGCGTTCGCGTCGATCACCCGGCGGTGGGTGGACGACCCCGACCCCCTGGTGCAGCGGGCAGCGGTCGCGGCGGTGTGCGAGCCGCGGCTGCTGCGCTCTCCCGACAGGGCGGCGGCCGCGATCGACATCTGTCGCAGGGCCACGATGCATCTCGTCGCCCTGCCGTCGGAGCGGCGTCGACAGCCCGACGCCCGGACGCTGCGTCAGGCGCTCGGCTACGGCTGGAGCGTGGCCGTCGCGGCAGAGCCGAGCGCGGGGCTTCCCGCCTTCCTCGCCCTCGACACCGCCGATCCGGACGTGGCATGGATCGTCTCGCAGAACCGGCGGAAGAAGCGGCTGGCAGTTCTGCTGGAGACGGAGCGGCATCGGTAGTCAGAGGTCGTCGCGCAAGCGGTGGATCATCCCCTGCAGTGTCCTGTACGCGCCGGCCTGCTCGTCCGCAGTCATGCCACCCAGCATCCTGACCTCGACGGACCGGACCGCAGCGGTCGCCTCGTCGAGGCTCTGTCGGCCGCGCTCCGTGAGCTGCGCAGGGAGGACCTTTCCCACCCGCGCCTCCGCAGGTCGGGTCACGTATCCGTCCCGTTCCAGGGTGTGCAGCAGGACGTTCATCGACTGTCGGGTGACGAACGCTCCGCGCGCGAGCTCGGAGCTGGACAGGCCGGGGCGCTGAGCGAGCAGCTCGAGGCAGGAGTAGTGCGTCACGGTCATCCCGAGCGGGCGCAGGACCGCCTCCATGGCGACGCGGAGGGCGCTCGAGGCTTCTTTCAGCAGGTAGCCCAGGGATGTCTCGAGGTCGATGCCGTCTTGACTCATGTCAGTATCTTGACATACGTTCGGCCATGTCAGACAACTGACACGAACGAAGGAAGCTCACATGCCTGTCACCGGCCCCGACTTCATCTCCCTCCGGGTCCGCGACCTCGCCATGTCGCAGGCGTTCTACGAGCAGCACCTCGGCCTCGTCCGCTCGCAGGCCGGCCCGCCCCACGCCGTCGTCTTCGAGACCGCCCCGATCGCGTTCGCTCTCCGAGACATCGCCCCGGGTGCCGATCTCACGTCCGTCACCCAGCCCGGCATCGGGGTCGCGATCTGGCTCCACGCCACCGACGTCCAGGCCATCCACGACAGCCTCCTCGCCGACGGTCGGACGATCGTCGCCGCACCGGTCGACGGCCCGTTCGGTCGCACCTTCACGTTCGCGGACCCCGACGGGTACCACGTCACCCTGCACGACCGGGCCTGACGGTCGATGCGGAACGCTGCATTCCGGTATGGTGGTCCAAGAGGCGGAATGCAATGTTCCGCTTAGTGCCCGAGGAGTGACAGTGAGAGTTCTGGTGTACGGCGCAGGGGTGCTCGGCAGCATCCTCGCCGTCCGGATGCACGAGGCCGGGCTCGACGTCACGCTCGTCGCCCGCGGCGCCCGGTTGGCGACGATCCGTGACCGCGGGGTGCTGATCGCCGAGGGCGACCACGGCGCCGTGCGGTCCGTGCCGGTCCCGGTGGTCGACAGCCCCGCCGGCGACTGGAACCTGATCCTGGTGCTCGTGCGCACCCATCAGGTGGACGAGGTCCTCCCGTCCCTCGCGGGGACGACCGGCGACGTCCTCTTCCTGCTGAACTGGGCGGCAGGCCCCGGACCGCTGGTGGAGATCCTCGGCAAGGACCGCGTGCTCCTCGGTTTCCCCGTGCTGGGCGGCGTGATGGATGGCGACGTGGTCCGCTACCGGGCCGCGTCGCGACTGACGCGCCTGCTCCCGATGCCGATCAGCGAACCGGACGGCCGGACGACACCTCGGCTCGAACGGATCATCGAGATGTTCGGTGCCGCCGGTCTCGATGCCAAGGCCGAGCCCCGGATCGACGCATGGCTGCGCACGCACGCCGCCTTCGAGGTGCCCCTCGGCCTCGCGGTCCACGCTGCGGGTGGGCCGGAAGCGCTGGCCGACGACCGAGCGGCCGTCCGTGCGATGGTCCGCGAGATCAGGCGGAGCCTGGGGGGCATGCCGAACCCCACCGTGCCAGGGCCGTTCCGGCTCCTCCGCATCCTGCCCGAGTCGCTGCTCGGAGCCGTCCTCCGCAGGTTCCTGCGCAGCGATGCGGCCGGACCGCTCCGGACGGACTCGCCCGCGGTCTCCCACGAGCTCGACCGGTTGGCCGAGCAGCTGCGCGAGTCCGCGTTCGACCGTCCTGAGGAGCCGGCCCGATGAGCGTCGACGAGGAACCGACCCCGCGCAGACGATCTGATGCCGTCCGCAACACCGAGCGTCTCGTCCGGGCGGCTCGCGAGGTGTTTGCGCAGCGGGGCCTCTCGGCGACGCTCCAGGACATCGCCGCGCACGCCGGGGTCGGGGTCGGCACGGTCTACCGGAACTTCGCCAGCAAGCAGCAGATCGTCGAGACGCTCTACGACGCGGCCGTCGAGTCGGCGCTGGAGGACGTGCGCGAGGCGCTCGCGACAGACGACCCCTGGCAGGCGCTCGTCTCCTTCTTCGAGGTGACTGCGGCGACCCAGGCGCGCGATCGGGGCCTGACCGAGACGCTCCTGAGCCACGAGGGACTGAGCCCCCACGATCGCACCGCCGGCAGGATCCTCGACGCGGTCTCCCCGCTCTTCGAGAGGGCGCACGCGGCCGGCGTCCTGCGTGAGGGAGTCAGCGTGACCGACATCCTGCCGATCTTCGCCATGCTCCAACCCCTCTATCGCCTGAGCGACGAGAGTCCCGACCTCTGGCGGCGCTACCTCGCCATCCTGCTCGACGGTCTCCGCGCAGCTGATCGGGCACCGTTGCCCGTCGCCGCCCTGGACGCGGTGGCGTTCCGTGCATCGCTCGGCGGGCCGCACTAGCCGCTCGCACCACGGCACCAGCTCCCGGGGCGCTGTCGCGGCAGAAGGTCATCCTCCGGGGGATGGGCCGTCGCGCCCGTCGTTCGTAGTCCTCTGCCTGTCGCCGTCTTGCGATACCCCCGGATCGGCGTCCTCGTGCAGGTCGCCAGTGCGCGAAGGGCTCGTCTGCCATGAAGCACCCGGGCCGGTACCGGCCTCGACGAGACGATCCGCATCCTCCGCGCCGTCTGGCCGGACGCACCTGCACCCGAGACGACGAGGCGCCGCCAGGTCGACTCGTAGGCATCGCGCCGGGCCTTTGGGGGACGGTGACGGACGGCTGGCGATCCTGACGCTAGGGCCCGGGGCTCCCTGGGCCGGCACGCTAGGCAACAACCCCACTGGACCTGCGCGTCGAGATCCTTCGTCCGGCCCATGTGTGGTCGCTACGCCGTCGCCGACAGAGTGAGCATTATTGCGGCTGATGCAACGACGGCGCACAGGTGCCCCTGCTCACGGCCAGATCGCCTGTCACGGTGACCGCCCAGGAGCGGACATGTCGGGCGCGTGATGGTCGGAGCTGACCCGTAGTCATCATGGAACTGAGGGTCGACTCGTGCTCCACGACTGCGCTGTGGTCGGTCCCGCTAGAGTCGGGACGTGGGGGCCTTGGGCGCCGAGCGCCCGTCCGGGGGAAGCTGAGGACAGCGGATGACCAGCACTGCAATGAAGCGATCGTCGGAGCGTCGAAGTCGGCGCCGTGGAGTCTCGCTGATCCTGACCGCTGCCTTGGTGCCAGCGATGGCCGGATGCGCGAACGGAGACGCGGGCTCACAGGCTGGCACCGAACCCAGCGGGTCCGTGACACAGGAGGAATCGCAGACTTCTGTTGCGTCGGCATCCGAGATGTGGGCTGAGTTCTACGGGGTCTCCGATCCGCCCGAGGTGGAGATGATCGCTGAGGTGATGCCCGAGGAGCGGCAACGCTATATCGATGACTGTCTCGGGGAGGCTGGGGTCATCGTTCTTGGCCCGGGCCTCATCCATGTTCCTGTCGCCCGGAGCGATGAAGTCGCTCTCGCCCAGTACACGTGCGCGATGCAGTACGGGTCGCCTGCGCGTTACACCCAGGAGTGGGGAGTCGACCAGAAGCACATCCAGTACACGTGGACCCTTGTTGACGTCATTCCGTGCCTGGAGGCCCAAGGGCATTCGACCGTCGGCATGCCGGGCCAGCTGGAGTTCGTCGGCTCGTACGACACGAAGCCCTTCTTCCCGTTCGCCCAGGTGAGACTGGATGTCTTGCCGAAGGAGGAGAACGCCGAGTGGGCGCGCCTGGAGGCTGAGTGCCCCCAGATGGCTCCGTCCGAGGTGCTGTGGGACGGGATGAGCATCGAGGAGTGGCGTGCAAAGCACTGAACCCACCGGCGAACCTCAGGAGCGTGAGGTCATCGCTGTCGAACCCGTGCCACGGCCCCGCGTGCAGCGGTGGCGTGCCTTGCACATCGTGTGGAAGTGGATGATCGTCGTCGCGACCGCGCCGAGCGCCGTGTGGGCGGTGGTCGTCGTCGTCGGCTCGTTCGCCTACGGACCGGAGGCGCTCCTCCAAGGGATCGATTCACTGATGTTCTTCGTCGTGATGATCGCGGTGCCCGGGGCATTGCTCGGGCTCGTCATCGGGCTGGTGGACCTGCGCCTCGGGCGGTACGTCGAGCGGAGACCGGGCAGCGTGGCGAGCATCGCCGCCGCGGCGGCCGGGATGTTCCTGCTCCTCACCGCGGCGGCGCGGGGTCTCTTTGCATTCACCTCGACGTCCGGTGTCGGGGTGCTGGCCATGACGTTGACCTGCATGGCTTGGGCTCTCGTGCCCGCGCTGATCACGCTCCGCAGATACCGCAGGATCTCGCTCGGCACGCGCTCAGCACGGGTGTGAGTTCCACGCGCCACGGGTGTTGAGACCAACGGCAACGACCACATCCACCTGGCCGTGAACCTCGTCCGCGAGGACGGCACCCGGGCTTCGGTCCACCACGACTTCCACCGCGCGCAGAAGGCCGCACAGGCCCTGGGGATCGAGCACGGCCTTGTCGCAGCTGGAGTCTGAGGGCAAGGAGAGGCCGACCGTCGGCTACCACCCTGCCGAGCGTGAGGCTCAGGCGCGAGCGCGCGCGAGCCCGCGCGCGCCCAGCAGGACCGCACCCAGCGGGTTCGATTCCTCGGCTGGGGGATCTGACCGGACCCGAACGCCACGCCCGCGTCGCGGCCGAGCTGCAGCGCGACCAGCCGTGCCACAACCTGGCACGCACCGTGCGCGGGTGCCCGACCGCGAGCGATCCATCTGTTACGGCGGCGCACACCTCGCCTGCGCCCTGACCTTCCCCCGCCTGCCCTCGTCGTGGCCCGAGACGCCCGTGGGCGCGACGAGCGCTGCCAACGAGTGGATTCCCCGTCGCGTGATGATCGTTGCACTCGGGCCGACTCGTTCGGACGTGGGTCGACCCCAAAGAGCCCGACCCCGCCGAAGCTGACGGCGGGGTCGGGCTGCGGGCTCCCCCGCGGGTGCCCGTTCAGACGCAGGCGTCAGCCGACGCGCACGACCATCTTCCCGGTGTTCTCGCCCCGCATGAGGCCGAGGAACGCGTCGACGGAGTTCTCGATCCCGTCGACGACGGTCTCGTCGAAGACGACGTCGCCGGAGGCGATCCACGGGCCCATGTCGCCCATGAACTCGGCCATGTGCTGGGTGTAGAACCCGACGATGAAGCCCTGGAGTTTGAGGCGGCGCGTGACGATGTTCGCCATGTTGCGCGGGCCGGGGGTCGCCTCGGTCGAGTTGTACTGCGAGATCGCTCCGCAGAGGGCGGCGCGGCCGTCGTCGTTGAACGCGGAGAGCGCGGCCTCGAGGTGGTCGCCGCCGACGTTGTCGAAGTAGACGTCGATCCCGTCCGGTGCGGCGGCGCGCAGCTGCTCGCGGACGGGTGCGGTCTTGTAGTTGAACGCGGCGTCGTAGCCGTACTTCTCGGTGAGGAGGGCGACCTTCTCGTCGGACCCTGCGCTGCCGATGACACGACCGGCGCCCTTGAGGCGGGCGATCTGGCCGACAGCGGTGCCGACGGCGCCTGCGGCCCCGGAGACGAAGACCGTCTCGCCAGGCTGCATCTTCGCCACCTTGAGCAGGCCCGCGTAGGCGGTGAGGCCGGTCATGCCGAGCGTGCCGAGGTACGCGGACGGCGAGACGCCGTCGAGCGGCTGGACGGCGCGGAACTGGGCCGCATCGGCCTGGGCGACGTCGCGCCAGCCGAGCTGGTGGAGGACGAGCTGGCCCACGGCGAGCGCGTCGGAGCGGCTCTCGACGACGCGACCCACGGCGGCGCCCGTCATCGTCTCTCCGAGGGGGAACGGCGGGGTGTAGGAGCGGCCCTCGTTCATGCGGCCACGCATGTACGGGTCGACGGACACGAACTCGTTGGCGACGCGGACCTCGCCGTCGGCGAGCTCGGGGAGGTCGACGTGGACGGTGCGGAAGTTCTCGTCCGTGGGCCATCCGGTCGGCCGGGAGACGAGCTGGACCTGGGTGCTGGTGGGCACGAGAGACTCCTTCGATCGGGGTTGTGAACTGAACGGTTCAGAACTACTGTGGACCACGAACCGGCGCGACGCAACCACGAGCGCTGCGCCGACGAGCGGAGAGGATCGCCCCATGGCCCGGCCGCAGGCCTTCGACACGGCGCACGCCGTCCGCGCCGCTCGTGACCTCTTCTGGGAGCGCGGCTACGACGCCACCTCCGTCTCCGACCTCGAGCGCGCCACCGGCATCAACCGGTCGAGCCTCTACAACGCGTTCGGCAGCAAGCGCGGGCTCTTCGACCATGCGGTGCGTGACTACCTCGACGTCGTCGTCGGCCCACGCATCGCCACGCTCCGCACGCCCGGCGCCGGCCCGGCGGACGTCATCGGGTACCTCGAACGCCTGGCCGCCCTCCTCGCGGACGACGAGGCACGGTGGTCGCGTCTCGGCTGTCTCCTCGTCAACGCCTCCACCGGCCTCGCGGCTCGCGACGACGATCTCGCGCTCGTCGTGGAGAGCTATCGCGCGGACCTCGTCGCTGCGTTCACGGCCGCCCTCGATCCCGCCTTCCCCGACGCTGCGCGCCGCGCCCGCATCGCTGCCGGTCTGACGATCTCCGCCCTCTCGATCGCCCGCACCAACCCTGCGGCCGCCGCTGAGCTGCTGCACGACGCCGTCGACGACCTGCGTTCCGCAGCATCGACCACCGCTGTCAGCCCGACCGCGGCTCACCCCATCCCCGAGGAGTCCCGATGATCGCCCTGAGTCTCGTGCTGGCAGGGGTGGCTGCCGCCGTCCACGTCTATATCTTCGTCCTGGAGTCGCTGCTCTGGACCGCCCCGCGCGGCCGCGCGACCTTCGGCACGACGCCCGAGGAAGCTGCTGCGACGAAGGACCTCGCCTTCAACCAGGGCTTCTACAACCTCTTCCTCGCGATCGTCACGGCGGTCGGCATCGGCTTCGTCGCAGCGGGCGAGACCGGCATCGGTGCCGCGCTCGTGGTCGCGGGCGCAGGCTCGATGGTGCTCGCGGGACTCGTGCTCCTCGTGTCCTCGCCGAGCAAGGCCCGCGCGGCTCTGGTCCAGCTGTCGGTGCCTGCCGTCGCTCTCGTCACGTTGGGCATCGGTCTGGCCGCGTAGCAGCTGGCGCGCCGTCGGTCAGTTTCCGGGCCAGTCGCCCGTCACCCGCTGGAAGGCGCGCGCGCCACCACGGTCGATGAGCGCCTTGACCGCTGCGTAGATCGCGCCCTGGACGAGGGAGGCGAGGAGGAGCTCCTTCATCCCGTACTCGGACTGCAGGGGGCCGGGCGCGTCCTTGTGGTCGCCGGGTGCCACGCGCTTGTAGACCTGCTTGAAGATCTGACCGGCGACGAGGCCGCCGACCATCGAGCTGACGATCCCGACCGGGCGGTACAGGATCTTCGCGGACGTCGAGCCCTGCTCCTGGGGGCGTGGTGAGTTCATGCTCCCGACGCTAGTTCAGGTCCGGGGGATCCGCCGGGCGAGGCGAGCGACGATGACCAGGAGCACCACGATGAACGGTGCCCACCCGTACCGTTCCCACGGGCTCGACGACGCGGCGTTCATGACCGCGCCCACGCCGAGGATCCCGAGGATGACCCGCGTCCCGCCGAGTGCCGCGCGGGGCGGCAGGGGGACGCCCATCCCGCCCCGCGCGAGGACGACGACGGCCGCCAGCAGCCACACGACCGCAGAGACCGAGCTGGCGACCCGGAGCTCGTCCGGCAGGACGCCGCTGTGTGCGCCGCTCCAGGCCGCATCGCCGAGAGGGGCGCCGGCCGCGACGGCGACCTGGAAGGCGACGACGATCCCGAAGCCGGCGGCTGCCGCCTGCGCGAGGCCGCGTGGAGCCGTAGCGATGGCCGCAGCGGTCGTGAGGTCAGGGGAGGCGGGCTGCACGGTCATGACGTCTCCTCGGAGAGGGCGACGAGCGTCGCCTCGGCTTCGGTGGCCCACGCGAGCGCTGCCCGGGCGGAGTGCTCGCCCGCGGAGATCGTCAGGAGCCAGTAGGGGCTGTTGCGGCGGTCGGGGTCGGCCTCGGCCTCGGTGCGTGCCGTGGCCATGGCGTCGAGCTGCTGCTCGGCGTCCTCGCGGGCGGCACGGACGATCTCGGCGCACGCCTCTGGTCCGAGGTGCTGACCGAAGAACAGTCGGAGGAGGTGGCCGTTGCGCGGGGCGGTCGCGCGGGGCGGCTCGGCGAGCGCTGCGCGCAGGCGGTCGAGGCCGGCAGGAGTGATGGTGAAGGTCGAGGAGCCGGCCCGCTGCGCGTCCGAGCGCTCGACGAGGCCGTCGCTCTCGAGCCGCGCGAGGGCGGGGTAGATCTGCCCGAAGCTCTCGCTCCAGAAGTGGCCGAGCGTCTCGCGGATCGCGGCGCGGACGGCGTACCCGGTCATGGGGGTGATGCTCAGCGCGCCGAGCACGGCCGTCTCGGTGTGGTTCTCCCGGGGCATCGCGAACCTCTCTGCTAGATATGTATCTGGCAGAGAGTGTGACACGCTGCGACGAGGGCTGTCACGCATCGGGACCCGACCGTGTCGCGGGACCTTCGCACCCGACCGTCTCGCATCCCGGTGCTAGGCTCGCGGCGCTTCGCCCGAGGGGGCAGGCTCAGACCTGAGCAGGTGAGCAACCGGGGAGACGACCATGGCGAGCGGCAAGAACATCTTCCGGCGCAAGAGCGCCGAGCAGACGCTGGCCACGACCGACGATCCGGAGCGCTCCCTCAAGCGGGACCTCACCGCGTGGGACCTCGCCGTGCTCGGCGTCGCGGTCGCCGTCGGTGCAGGCATCTTCTCCGTCGGTGCGACAGCCGCCGCCAACTACGCCGGACCAGGCGTCATCGTCTCGTTCATCATCGCCTCGGTCGTGTGCGGCATGGCCATCATGTGCTACGCCGAGTTCGCCTCGACCCTCCCGATCGCCGGGTCCGCGTACACGTTCTCCTACGTGACGATGGGCGAGTTCGTCGCCTGGATCATCGGCTGGGACCTCATCCTCGAGATGCTCCTCGCCGCGGCCGTCATCGCGAAGTTCTGGGGCATCTACCTCTCCGACGCGTTCGGGCTCTTCGGCATCGACATCCCGACGACGGTCGACCTCGGCCCCGTCGACCTCGACTGGGGACCCGTCGCCATCGTCGCCGTGTTCACGGTCCTCCTCGTCATCGGGACCAAGCTCAGCACCCGCGTCAACGGCGTCCTGACCATCCTCAAGGTGGGGATCACGCTCTTCGTCATCGTCGCCGGGTTCTTCTACGTCAAGGCCGAGAACTACACGCCCTTCATCCCACCGTCGCAGCCCGCCGAGAGCGCGTCCGGTCTCCACCAGCCGCTCTTCGCGTTCCTCTTCGGTCTCGAGCCCAGCACGTACGGCGTCGTCGGCCTGCTCTCCGGTGCGGCTCTCGTGTTCTTCGCGTTCATCGGCTTCGACGTCGTCGCCACCACCGCGGAGGAGACCAAGGACCCGCAGCGCGCACTCCCGCGCGGCATCCTCGGCGGGCTCGCCGTCGTCACCGTCCTCTACATCCTCGTCACCGTCGTCGTCACCGGGATGGTCTCCTACACCGAGCTCGCCGCGAGCGACAGCCCGTCGCTCACCACGGCGTTCGTCCTCGTCGGGGCCGACTGGGCCGGCAAGGTCATCTCCATCGGCATCCTCCTCGGCCTGACCTCGGTCATCATGGTGCTGCTGCTCGGCCTCACGCGCATCGTCTTCTCGATGAGCCGCGACGGCCTGCTGCCACGCAGCCTCTCCCGGACATCGGGCCGTTTCCACACGCCCGCACGTCTCCAGATCGGTGCCGGCGTCATCGTCGCGGCGATCGCCGGGTTCTCCGAGGTCGAGCTGCTCGAGGAGATGATCAACATCGGGACGCTCTCCGCGTTCGTCCTCGTGAGCTTCGGCATCCCGCTCCTGCGCCGCTCGCGCCCCGACCTCAAGCGCGGGTTCCGCGTCCCGTGGTCGCCGGCCCTGCCCATCATCTCGGGTGTCGCGTGCCTCTGGCTCATGTCGAACCTCACCACCCTCACGTGGTTGCGCTTCGGGGCGTGGCTGCTCGCCGGGACGGCCATCTACTTCGCGTTCTCCTACCGCAACAGCCAGCTCGGCCGGGAGGGTGACGTGAACGACGCGGTCGTCCCCAAGACGGCGGACGGGCCGCCCGCCTAGCCTCGGTTCGCCGCTGTCTGGTCCAGCAGAGATCTCACGCCAGCCGCCGCCGACGAGAGGTCTTCACCGGCATCCAGAGCGAGGTCGAGGAGCGCGGTCCACTCGCCGCCGCCGCCATAAGACGTCATGTGCTGCAGCTCGACCCGCAGCACGACGTGACTGCCGGTGTGGTGGGCGGTGATCGCGAGCTCTCCCGCCAACGAGGACCACGACCGGTGCCCGTCCCACCCACGCCACGACCGCTCGAGATCGTCGAAGAACTCGACGAGGTCGCCGTACCCGTGGTCGGCATAGTGCGCCTCGACAGAATGGAACGCCTTGATGTCATGCCCGACGAGGGTCGCGACCAGGCCTCCGTATCGATCGCCACTGAGGGCGAGGCCGAGATGTTCGTGACGTGAGCCGATGGTCACCATGTCGCGCACCCTACCCGTCGACGTCGACCGCCCCGCCTCAGGCCAGCTGCGCGAACGCTCGCACCGGGAACGTGCCGAAACCCTCGACCTTCGGCGGCACCGCAGTGAAGTGCGCGCCCTGCTCGGGCAGCTCGCCCAGCTGCGTGAGGTGCTCGACGACGTGGATGCCCGCGTCGAGGAGGATCGAGTGCGCCGGTCGCTCGCCGCCGCTCTGCGTGTCGTCGATGTTCAGCGAGTCGATCCCGACGAGCGCCACCCCGGCGTCGGCAAGATGTCGTGCGCCCGCCTCGGAGAGGAAGGGGGCATCGGTCGCGTACGCGGGCGCACCGAAGTGACGGTCCCAGCCGGTGTGCAGCAGGACGGCGGACCCGGCGAGATCGCGAGCGGCACCCTCCGTGTCCACGAGGTCGTCGACCGTGATGCCCCGCGAGGTCGCGTCTGCGAGGTGGAACACCTCGGCGCGCAGACCCACGAGCGTCGCAAGGTCGAGAGACGCGAGGTCGCCGCCGTCCGCGTACCGGTGGAAGGGGCTGTCGAGGTACGTCCCCGTGTTCCCGATCATCGTGATGACGTCCATCGCGAACTCGGTCCCCGGCGCGTAGATCGTGCGCGAGGTCTCCCGGGTGAGGTGCGGCGTGATCGTCGGCGCGGGGAGGCCGGGATAGGTGACGAGACCGGCCCGGATGGTGTGGCTGAGGTCGACGACCCGTCGTGCGGGCGGGGTCACGGGGGAGCTGCTGCTGACGGTCATGCCGCCAGTATGCCGACCCGGCGGGCCGCCGAGAAGCGCACCAGGTGCAGATCCTTCGCGCGGTGCTAGGTTTTTTCAGATGACGACCGAACCGCGTCCCCCTGCGTCCACGCCCCCGCACCCGACAGCGCCTCAGTCCACCGCGCGGACCCTCGGCCGGTGGGGCCTCGCGGCGGCTCTGCTCACCGCCGGCGTGGGCCACCTGCAGAACACGGACGAGTTCCTCGCCCAGGTGCCACCGTGGTTCCCGGCCCGCGACTCCGTCGTCTACGTCTCGGGCGCCGTCGAGCTGAGCTTCGGTGCCGCGCTCCTGCTCGCCCGCAAGCACCGGGTCCACGTCGGCTGGATGGTCGCCGCGTTCTTCGTCATCATCTTCCCGGGCAACATCTCGCAGCTCGTCACGCGCACCGACGCGTTCGGCCTCGACTCCGACCTCGCCCGCACGGTGCGCCTCTTCTTCCAGCCGCTGCTCGTGGTGTGGGCGCTCTGGTCGACGGGCGCGTGGCGCGCCTGGCGTGACCGTGACCAGACGTCGGCACGGTGAGGGGACAGCGATGAGGGCCTACGACCTGTGGTTCGAGAGCGGTACCGGTCTGGCGACCTTCCCGGGACGCACGGCCACGCGAGAGAAGCCGGCCACGCCGCCCGACGGCTGGATCGGCAGCGCCGGTCCCGGTATCGCTCCCGCGACCTGGCCGCGCGGGACGCAGACGGGCCTACCCATGTTCCACGCCCTCACGCTCCGGCTCCCCGCGGAGTACCGGCGCCGCGGTGCGCACCTGACCTCCGTCGCGTTCTTCCAGGGCGAGGGTCAGTTCGCCGAGGCGCGCACCCCGGCTCCGAGCCCCGATCCCTTCGAGTCCGACGTCCGTGCCGCGACGGACCACCCCCACCTGGCGCGGCGCACCGACATCATCGATGGACAGTTCGCCCTCCTCTGGCTGACCGACGACGAGGTCGGGGCGGGCCCCGTCGCGCCGCCGCCGGACTCCCGTCGTCCCGGAGAGCACATCGCCGAGGACGAAGGGCCGAACGCGTGGGACACCGACGCTCCGACGTGCGCGGTCTGGCTGCTCGAGCGGCCAGACCCGAACGCCGGCGCAGCGCCTGTCGACCCGATGGCCGCCGCGCGGACCCCCGAGTACGCGTCGCCGTACACGAGCGACTTCAACCTCCACCCCTGGGCGGCGCAGCTCGCGCCCTGTCACCTCGGCGGGACGAGCTTTCCCGTGCAGAGCCTGCCCCACGGCCTCACGCCGTTCTACCTCGAGCTCGACGAGCTCCCAGGGCTGAACTTCGGTGGCGGGAGCGCGCAGCTGGACCTCGAGTCGGACGTCTTCGACTGGGCGTGCGGCTAGCGCGGCCTGAGGTTCACAGGTGCCGCAGGTACTGCTCGGGAGCGGCGAGGAAGCGCTGCCAGCTCGACACGAGGTCGAGGTCCGCCCACTCGCGCCGGCGCAGCCCCCAGTCGCCGAGCTCGTAGATCGTCGCGCCCGGCATCGCGGCGAGGAGCGGCGAGTGCGTCGAGAGGACCACCTGGGAGTCGCCCTCCGCGACGAGCGCCTTGAGCACGCTGAGCAGCGACAGGCACCCGGCGAACGAGAGGGCTGACTCGGGCTCGTCGAGCACCCACAGGCCGGACTTCTTGAAGCGGTCGACGATGAGCTCGAGGAACGACTCCCCGTGGGACATCTCGTGGAAGGGAGCCTCGGGGTTGCCCCACGTCGGGTTCGACTCGAGGTACGTGAAGAAGCCGTGCATCGTCTCCGCGCGCAGGAAGTAGCCGCGCCGCGACGCCCCGGGGTGGCGGACCAGGCGCAGGTGCTCTCCGAGCCCCGACTCCGTCGCCCGTGTGGAGTATCGTGCTCCGGTCGAGCCTCCCTCGGGTGACATGCCGTAGGCGTGCGCGACCGCCTCGACGAGCGTCGACTTCCCCGAGCCGTTCTCGCCGACGAGCACGGTGACCGGACCGAGGTCGAGTCCGTGGTCGAGGAGCTGGGCGACCGGCGCGAGCGTGCCGGGCCAGGACCGCCGGTCGAGCGGAGCGACGGGGGACTCCTCCAGCCGGCGCACGGGGTACCGCTCGAATGCCATACCGCCATCGTCGCAGGAGGGACCGACGCTCCGCCCGGTCGAGGCCGCCCCGGCTCCAGCGTGGCTCAGCGTCCTTGACCGCGTCAGACGCCGAGGATCTTGCGGATGCGTTTCTCGCTGACGGGCCCGTCGGTGCCGAGCTGCTGCGCGAAGAGCGACACGCGGAACTCCTCGATCATCCAGCGCACCTCGGCGAGCTCGGCCGCGCGGGCGGGGTCGGGCGAGCCGGCCACGGAGGCGGCGCGCGCCTTGGCGTACGCCTCCTCGACGTCGTGCACCCGCCACGCGAGCTCGGCGTCGCGGTTCGGGTTGGTCATCGCCTTCTCCAGCCGGTACGACGCGGCGCGCACGTACCGGGTGAGGTGCGGCAGCCGGTGCCCGGGGGTCGCGGCGACGAAGCCGTCGTAGACGAGGCCTCCGACGTGGTCGCGGATGTCGGCGAGCGTGTTGAGGAGCGCGAGGCTGTTGCCGCTGCGGATCTCGGAGTCGAGCGTCCGGGCGGCGGTGAGGACCGCGACGACGTGCCCGACGACCGTGTGGACCTGGTCCTCGATCCGTCCCTTCACGCTCTTGACGGCTGCGGCGTACGCGGCAGCGTCTCGGACGAGGGCGGCCTCCGGGGTGAGGATCCGGACGGCCGCGAGCTGGAGGTCCGCCACGAGTGCAGCCGTGTTCTTGTAGGGGCTGGCGGCGAGGGTGAGCGACTGGCTGCTCGACCACCGGGACGTGATCCGCGCCTGCTGCAGCGCGGTCTCCCCGAGGACGAGGCGCCTGACGCCCCGCTCGTGCTCGCCGGCCTGCCGCGACGCGTCGGCGAGGACCCGCAGAGCAACGGTCCACGACGCGCCGGCACGCTCCTCGACGAGCGCCGGGTACCCCCGCACGACGAGCCCGCCCGGCCCGGGGGTCTCGACCTGCGCGGGCATGACCCCGTCGGGCAGTGTGCTGGGCCAGGTGCTCAACCCGACGACCTCGGCGACGGAGCCCCCTGAGCCCCCGCTGGGTTCGGCACTCTGAGGCGGCGTCGGCAGTCCGGACTGCCGGTCTCGACCCGAAGCGCCGAGCTCAGCGCCCGCAGCCTGACCAGCGGCAGACCCCGCAGCGGCAGACCGGGCGGCTGCTCCGGCCGCCGCCTGGGCCTCGCGGAGCGCGGTGCCGACCGCGCTCTTCACCGCGGAGCGGACCGCGTCCTGGGACTGCGCCGCGAGGCGACGCTGCAGCGCGACGAGATCCTTGCTCTCGTCGAGCACCACCTGGCTGCGCGTCGACCCGGAGCCGCGCTCCTCGAAGACACGGAACGTCATGCGCAGGTGGGCGGGCAGCCGCTCGCGGTCCCAGGCGTCGGCGGGGATGTCGACGTCGCGCAGAGCACGGACGGCGCGGGAGAAGGCGCTCTCGAAGGACTCGGCCATGTCGCCGGCCCGCGTGATGTCGCCCCACTGCGGGCAGTGCTCCTGGAGCCACGCGACGACGCTGCGGGCGACGTCGGGCGCCGGGACGAGCTGGACGCGCACCGGCTTGGGGAGCGACTTGATCGCCGCGACGGTGAGCTCGGCGAGGAGCCCGGGAACCATCCAGTCGAAGCCGTCGGGGACCACGCGGTTGAGCACCGAGATGGGGATGTGGACGGTGACGCCGTCGGCCTCGGTCCCCGGCTGGAACTGGTAGGTCAGGGGCAGCGTGAGGTCGCCCTGCACCCACTCGTGCGGGAAGTCCTCCGCGGAGACGGACGTGGACCCCTCGGGCACGAGCAGCTCGCGCGTGAACGTGAGCAGCTCGGGGTCGTCGCGTCGGGCGCCCTTCCACCACTGGTCGAAGTGCCGCGCGGAGACGACCGACTCCGGGACCCGCTCGTCGTAGAACGCGAAGAGGGCGTCGTCGTCGACCATGAGGCCGCGCTGGCGGGAGCGGGCCTCGAGCTCTGCGGCCTCGTCGAGCAGGCGCCGGTTCTCCGCGAAGAAGGCGTGATGCGTGGTCCACTCGCCCTGCACGAGCGCGTGCCGGACGAACAGCTCGCGGGCGATCTCGGGGTTGACCTTGGAGTAGAGGACCTTGCGGTCGGTGACGATCGGGACGCCGTAGAGCAGCACCTTCTCGATCGCCTGGGCGGCGCCCTGCTTCGTCGACCAGTGCGGCTCGGAGTACGTCCGCTTGACGAGGTGCGACGCGAGGTCCTCGGCCCACTCGGGCTGGATGCGCGCGACGTCCCGCGCCCACAGCCGTGAGGTCTCGACGAGCTCGCCCGCCATGATCCAGGCCGGCGGCTTCTTCGCGAGGCCCGAGCCGGGGAAGATCGCGAACCGCGCACCACGCGCCCCGAGGTACTCGTTGCGTGCGAACTTCTTCGCCCGACGGTCGCTCGCGCTCTCTTTGCCCTTGGCGGTCGACGCCTTGACCTCGGTGGCCTCCTGCATGCCGATCTGCGAGAGCAGCCCGGAGAGCAGGGACCGGTGGATGGTGTCCGTGTCCCACGTGAGGCGCAGGTCGTCGTCCGCGCTCTCGGAGTGGGTGCTGGGCGGGTTGACGACGATCCCGAGCGGCTTGGCCATCTCGCGCAGCTGCGCCACGACGTCCTGCCACTCCCGCACGCGCAGGAAGTTGATGTACTCCGCCTTGCACATGCGCCGGAATGCTGACGAACCCATGTCCCGTTGCTGGGCCCGGACGTACTCCCAGAGGTTGAGGTAGGAGAGGAAGTCGGAGGTGCGGTCGGTGAAGCGCGCGTGCGACTGGTCGGCCTGCGGCCGGAAGTCGGCAGGCCGCTCACGTGGGTCCTGGATGGACAGCGCGGCCGCGACGATCATCACCTCGCGGGCGGAACCACGACGGCCGCCCTCGACGATCATCCGCGCCAGCCGCGGGTCCATCGGCAGCTGGGCGAGCGCACGCCCGACGTCGGTGAGGCGCGTGCCGCCACCCTTGCCGAGCGAACCGTCGAGGCTCGCGGCGTCCGACGCCCGCGCCTCGGGGCCCCGCCGGTCGGGCGCGTGCGTCTCGAGCGCGCCGAGCTCGGTGAGGAGCTGGACCCCGTCGCGGATGGCACGGGTGTCGGGAGGCTCGACGAACGGGAACCGTGCCACGTCGTCGGGCGTGCGCACCACGCCCACCGAGATCATCTGGAGCAGCACCGATGCGAGGGACGTCCGGAGGATCTCGGGCTCGGTGAACTCGGGGCGGGACTCGAAGTCCTCCTCGGAGTACAGGCGGATCGCGATGCCGTCGGCCACGCGGCCGCAGCGCCCGGAGCGCTGGTTCGCGCTCGCCTGCGACACGGGCTCGATCGGCAGCCGCTGCACCTTGGTCGCCTTGGAGTACCGCGAGATGCGGGCGGTCCCGGGGTCGATGACGTAGCGGATGCCGGGCACGGTGAGGGACGTCTCGGCGACGTTCGTCGAGAGCACCACGCGCCGGCCGGGGTGGGACTGGAACACCCGGTGCTGCTCGGCCGCGGACAGCCGGGAGTACAGCGGCATGACCTCGATGTGGTCCGGCCGGCGCGGGTCGCTCACCCGCGCGCCGAAGTGGCCGGCGAGGGCGTCGGCCGCGTCGTGGATCTCGCGCTCACCGGAGAAGAACACGAGGAGGTCCCCCGGACCCGCGGCGCTCAGCTCGTCGACCGCCTCGCAGACCGCGGTCATGAGGTCGCGCTCCTCGCCCTTCTTCGCGTCCTCCGGTGTGAGCGGCCGGTAGCGGACCTCCACCGGGAACGTGCGGCCGGTGACCTCGATGACCGGGGCGAGCGGGACGGCGGGCAGCTCCTCACCCTCCCCGGGAGCGGGAACCGGCCCGCCCGGGGCGAAGTGCCGCGCGAACCGCTCCGAGTCGATCGTCGCCGACGTGATGATCACCTTGAGGTCGGGGCGCTGCGGCAGCAGCCGCGTGAGGTACCCGAGGATGAAGTCGATGTTCAGGGAGCGCTCGTGCGCCTCGTCGATGATGAGCGTGTCGTAGGCGAGGAGCTGCGGGTCGCGCTGGATCTGCGCGAGGAGGATGCCGTCGGTCATGACCTTGACGAGCGTGTCCTCCGACGAGGTGTCCGTGAACCGGACCTGGTACCCGACGATCTCGCCGAGAGTCGTCCCCACCTCCTCGGCGATGCGCTCCGCGACGGTGCGTGCCGCGATGCGGCGCGGCTGGGTGTGGCCGATCTGACCGGCCCGCCCGCGGCCGAGCTCGAGCGCGATCTTGGGGATCTGGGTCGTCTTCCCGGAACCGGTCTCGCCCGCGACGATGACCACCTGGTGGTCGCGGATCGCGGCCGCGATGTCCTCCCGACGCGCCGAGACGGGCAGCTGCTCGGGATACGTGATCGGCGGCACGACGACGGCCGCGCGGGCCTCGGCCGCCCGAGCGAGCCGGGCAGGGTTCACGCGGGGGACGCGGACGCCACCGCCGGACGTCCGAGGCGCCCTCGCGCCGCCGGCCGGAGCCGCGGTGGGTTGGGGAGCCTGCGTGCGCTGCGCGCCGCCACGTGAGCCGCTACGAGAGCCGCCGCGACGGTTCCGGCGAGGCTGCCGACGCTCGGTGCCTGAGCGCTCGGTGCCTGAGGGTTCCGTGCCGGGCTGCTCGGCGCGGGCGCGCTCGGGATCCGTGCCCTGACGGTTCACGTCGTCCTGTTGGTTCTCGTCAGCCGTGCTCACAACGAACTATTCTCCCAGCCGACGCAACGCATTTCTCCGGTGGGAAGGCTCCCCACGGCTCCCGGGCTGTGACCCGTGCGCGTCAGTCCTTGACCATCTGGATGGGGATGAGGAACGCGAGGGTCGAGAGGAGCATGCCGCCGACGAAGACGTACGCCTCCGCACCCGTGTACTGGTTGGCCACGCCCATGACGTACAGGCCGAGGACGAACACGGCGATCATGGCAAAGGCAAAGAGGTGACGCATGGGGGATCCTCCGGAGTCGATTTCTGCCCTCAAGGTATCAGCGCGGGTCCGGCGTCGCCGTCTCGAGGGGTGCGCCCTGGGCGTCGAGAGCGACGGTCGCGGCCTCGGTCCACCCGAGGTCGAGCTCGTAGGGGGCGTCACCACCGGTGAGGATCCCGGCTGCCCCGTCCTGCCACGAGCCGAGCGCGAACGTCGCGTCCTGCGCGATCTGGTCCGACCACTCGTAGGCGACGTCGAGGGTCACCGAGAAGGTTCCGTCGTCCAGCCGGCTGACCGTGGTCGAGCCGTGGTGGCGGAGCATGCCCGACGTCCCGTCGCCGGCACCCACCGGGTCGGCGCCCGCAGGTGGCAGCACCCCCAGCCGGTCGGAGAGCGACGCAGAGGACGTCACGGTCGGTGCCGAGACGTCGCCGGCGTCGAGGAGCGCGGGCTCGCCCGAGACGACGTCGAACGTCCCGTCGGTGGCTCCCGTCTCGAGGAACCGACGGACGGCCTCGGCCGCGACCTCGGCGTTGCGTGCCGCGAGGTCAGCCTGGAGCCCGGCGTCCGCGCGCACGAGGGCCGACCAGCCGGCGTCGTCCCGGATGGTCCACGGTGCCGCACCCAGCGCGTCACGCACGGCCACCTGCTCGGCCGCCCAGGCGGGGTCGGGGACGGGCGAGGTCACGTCCGGTGCATCCGGCGCGACAGCGGGGGAATCGATCGGTGCGACGTCGGGGACTGCGTGGCCGGAGGGCCCGTCGACCGTGGCCCCCTCGACGGAACCGTCCACCGTGGCCTCGCCGGAGGCCCCTGGTGCGAGGTCGCCGATCTCCGGGACGTCACCGACCTCGAGCGGGGGGATCGAGGGAACGCTCGGCGCTCCCGGCCTACCACCGCCACCGCCGCCACCACCGGTTCCGCCGTCTCGGGCACCGTCGACCGGCTGGGGCGCGGACGGCACGGGGACGCTCGGCGACGTGACCGTCGGGTCGGGCATGACCGGCGGCTCCGCCGGCGTGGGTGGCCCGTCGACGAGGGCCCACGTCGGGTCGACGACGTCGCACGCGGCCTGCGCGCTGATGAGCGCCGCGTAGAAGTCGCGTCGTCCTCCTGCGGCAGACCTCTTGATCGCCTCGATCTCGGCCCTCAGCCACGTGACGTCCTCGACGTCCTGCTGGAGCGTGCCGTCCGGATCACCCGTGACGAAGGGCTTGTCGCGGATGTTCTTCTCCTCGGCGCCGCTCATCCACTGCGCCCCGGAGTACTGCGGGAGGTGGTTCGTCGAGGCCGAGTGCCAGTAGTCCTCGACGCGTCCCTGATAGATCTCCAGCTTGTCCGCGAGCGTGGTGTGCGCGGTGGCGACGTCGCGGAGCGGCTGGACGAGCGCGTGGATGCGCGCGCTCGTGTCGCGGACCGCCGCCCGCGCGACCGGTGCCGTGTCGCCGTCCCACACGTCACGGGAGCGGTTGGCTGCGGCTCGGACGTCGCTCGCGAGCGTCTCGAGGGCGGCGGCCGTGTCGGAGTAGCGCAGCGCGGCCGCCCGCAGCGCGGGCGGGTTGCCCTCCACGACGTCGCTCACGTGGGTGGGGTACGTCGAGGTGTCGGGTGCGTGGCCGACGAAGTACGGCTCGGTGCTGTCCGTGGTCGTCACGCGAAGCACTGCTCCGGGGGCGTGCCCGGCACCGTGGGGGCCGGGGGCGTGAACGTCACGGTCGCGGAGGTGTCGGACGAGTTGTACGCCGTGACGCACTCGCTGACGAACGTCGCGTGGGAGGCGAGCTCCGTGACGAGGGTGCTCACGAGAGCGCTCACGTGGTCCTGGAACGGCGTCGTCATGGCCGTGGAGCTGGCCAGCGCGGTGTGGGGCCCGGCCCACCTGCCGGTGCTGGGCTTCGGCCACGTGAAGGTCTCGGACTGGCCGGACAACGTGTCCGAGAAGGTGGCGAGCTCCTTCCCGAACGTGTCGAGCCCGGTGATGTCTACGACGAACTCGCCCATGGACCTGTTCTCCTCGTGCCGGACGGGGATCGTGGCGTGACCTGCTCGGATGCCCCCGGGGACACGTGGTGTCACCGCTCCAGAGGGTGCCGGGTCGGGTGACGTTCTTCAATGGGGAGCACTGCCCATCGCCGCCGCGTGCGCCGGCGCGACGGCGCCGTGCGATGCTCGGCACATGAGTGAGGAACGCGCCCTCGGCGCTCTCGAGGCGTCCGGGCTGACCTACACGATCGCGCGCCACGGCCCGGTGGGCTCCCTGGCGGAGGCTGCGGCAGCACGTGGCGTGAGCCCGTCGGGCATCGTCAAGACGCTCGTGGTGCGCAGGGCCGACGACGACTACCTCTTCGTCCTCGTCCCGGGCGACCGGAGCATCTCGTGGCCCAAGCTCCGCACGCTGCTGGGCGTCCAGCGGCTGTCGATGCCCGACGCGACCGTCGCACGCGACGTCACCGGGTACGAGCGGGGCACCATCACACCGTTCGGGTCGCTGAGCCCCTGGCCCGTCGTCGCCGACGAGCGGGTGCTGGGCGGGCCGGTCTCGATCGGGGCCGGCGCCCACGGGGTGAGCGCGAGCGTCGACGGCGACGCGCTCGTCGCGTTCCTCGACGCCCGGGTGGCAGACGTCACCGACCCTGCGTGAGGACATCGACCTGAGATCGACCTGAGATCGACCTGCGACGGTGCTGCGCGCAGCGCTCGCCCAGGGATGCGGCGCTCGCCCAGGGATGCAGCGCTCGCCTAGGGGTACAGCGCGTTGCTCGGTCCGCTCTCGGCCTCGGCGAGCTCGGCGGCGAGGCGTTGCGCGATGCGGTCGAGCAGCACGAGGTTGACGTTCGGCTCGGTGAGGACGCCGAGCAGGTGGCGGGCGTCGATGGGGTAGACGACGACGCACCCGTCGGGCCCGCGCACGGTCGCGACCTGCAGAGGACCGAGGGTGAACGCACCGGACGCCTGGTTCCCGACGGCGAGGACCGTCGCCGTCGCGACCGCTGCCGGCCCTTCGTCCGCCTCAGGGGCGTCGTCGTGGAACGACAGACCGTCCGTGCGCGCCACGAGCACGCGACGGATCCCCGGGATGTCCCTCCGGAGGGTCTTCGCGACGTTCATGGCGTGGTGCTTGACGAGCATGGGACCTCTCCGACCTGGGCGTCGTGCGCTGACGCGGGTGCAGGCACCCGTGCGGGTGCCGGCGGCGGTGCTCCTCGGTCGTGTCAGATCTCGAGCTCGCGCTCGAGGTTGAGGAGCTGGCGACGAGCCATCGCGAGGTTCGCGCGACCCTTGTCGAGGACGAGGTAGAGGAAGAGGCCCTTGCCCGACGGGCTCTGGATGAGGCGGATGAGGTGGATCTGCGTCGAGAGCGTGATGAGGATGTCCTCGATCGCCTCCTGCAGGTTGAGGCGCTGCATCGTGCGGAGCTTGGCGCGCACCACGTCGGTGTTGCCCGCGGCGGCGACGTCGAGGTCGATGCCGGAGCCGGCCTGGCCGAGGGACATGCCGCTGTCGTAGTCGACGAGCGCGACGGCCAGGGCACCGTCGATGAGGAGGGCAGCGGCGAGGGTGTTGTCGACTGTCGTCACGTTCGAGTCCTAGGGGTCTGCGGAGCCGCGGCGGTTCCGAGGCGCGTCCAGACCTCCTATCGGACGGACGGACGCACTCCTGAGGGAGGCGCCCGTCACTCACCCGGGGCGGTGCTCAGGACGCGTCGACGAGCTTCTGCTTGAGGGCGTCGACATCGGCCTGCAGGGCGTCGATCGAGGCGATGACGTCGGGTGGGGTCGCTGCGTCGAGCGTCTCCTCGAGCGAGGCGAGCTGGGCGCCTGCGTCGTCGAGCGCGGCCCGCGCGTCGGCTGCCGCCTGGTCGGCGTTCTCACCGGTCACGCCGGCGTCCTCGAGGGCGGCCTGGGCCTTCGCCGAGCCGTCCTTCGCCGCAGCGGCGGCGTCCTCGGCCCGCGTCCGGACCTCTGCCGGAAGGGTGCCGAGCTGGTCCGTGAGCGACTGGGCGTCGGCGGCGATCGCGTCGACCTGGGCCCGGGCGTCGTCCGCCAGCTGCTGGAGGTCCGCGGTGATGGCGTCCTCGGTGGCGTCCGAGCACGCCGTCAGAGCGAGGAGGGCGGCGATCCCGACGGCCGCGACCCGCGCGCGCGTCCTGCGCGACGACGGTCCCTGAGGTGACGGTGCGTGAGGTGACGGTGCGTGGAGGGGCATGGCTCCATTCTGGCCGACGGCACCGTGTCTCTCACCCGCTCGGGGCGTCCGGGGCGTGTGGATCCGGAAAACGTTGTGCGTGGGGCCGGGCCCGTGGTCCACACTGGACGCATGTGGATCTGATCGCGCCCCGGACCTGTCCGTTCGACTCGAGGTGAGGGCCCATCGCCTGCGGCCCCCTCGACGGTTGGAGCACCATGACCCACGCACGCCCTGTCCTTCCCCTGCTCGTCCCTGTGGCCGACGACCTCCTCGTCGGACCTGACCCGCTCGCTGCGGAGTCCCTCACCCGCTACTTCGACGGACGCGCCGTGCTCGACGCCGTGTCCCTCACCGTCGCGCCCGGCCACCGGGTCGGTGTCGTCGGCGAGAACGGGGCCGGCAAGTCGACCCTGCTCCGGATCCTCGCTGGGCTCGACGACCAGGACTCCGGTACCGTCCGGCGTCCCGACGACCTCGGGTTCCTCCACCAGGAGACGCCGTACGGTCCGTCGGCGACCGTCGAGCAGGTCGTCGCTGACGCCCTGGCCGAGGTCCGCGCGCTCGAGGCGCAGGTCCTCGCTGCGAGCGAGGCGCTCGCAGCGCTCGACGCCGACGCCGACGCCGACGCCGACGCCGACGCCGGGTCGGACGTCGCGGACGACCGGCGCGCGACGGCGACCGCGACGTACACCCGCGCCCTCGCGCGCGCCGAGGCCGCCGAGGTCTGGGACGCCGACCGGCGTGCCGAGGTGACGCTCGCCGGCCTGGGGATCGAGCACGTCCGGGGGCGCACCGTCGGCCAGATGTCCGGTGGTGAGCGCACCCGCCTCGGCCTGGCTGCGCTCCTCGTCCGCCAGCCGGCCGCGCTCCTGCTCGACGAGCCCACCAACCACCTCGACGACGAGGCCGCCGGCTTCCTCGCCGCGGCGGTGCGGGCCATGCCGGGCGTCGTGGTCCTCGCGAGCCACGACCGTGACTTCCTCGACGACGTCTGCACCGAGATCTTCGACCTCGACCCCTCGCCGACCGGGGAGTCCGGCACGCTCCACCACGGCGCGTACCGCGACTACCGGGTCGCGAAGAAGAAGGAGCGCGCCGAGTGGCAGCGCCGCTACGACGAGGAGCAGATCGAGCTCGCGGACCTGCGCCGCGCCGTGGCGACGACCGCACGCGCCGTCGGCCACGACCGGCCGATGCGCGACCGCAACAAGATGAGCTTCGACGCTCACGGGGGCCGCGTCGAGTCGAGCGTCTCGCGCCGGGTGCGCAACGCCCAGCAGCGCTACGAGGTCCTCGAGCGCGCGCAGGTCCGCCGTCCGCCCCTCCCGCTGACCTTCGCCCCGAGCCCGCAGGGCCTCGCCGTCGCAGCCGCCAAGGGCAAGGTCCTCTCGGTGCGCGACGTGACCGTCCCAGGGCGCCTGACCCTCGACCGGCTCGACGTCGCCGCCGGCACCAAGCTCCTCGTCACGGGCGCCAACGGGTCAGGCAAGTCGACGCTCCTGCACGTCCTCGCCGGCGACATCGTCCCTGCCCGCGGCTCGGTGCGGACCGCACCGGGCGTCCGCGTGGCCCTGCTCGAGCAGGACGTCTATCTCCAGGACGACGTCCGCTCCCCGCGCCAGCTCTTCGACCTGCTCGGCGCAGCGAAGGCCCTCGAGGGCTTCGGGCTCGTCGAGGGCAAGGACATGGACCGACCGTTGCGCGAGCTGAGCACCGGGCAGCGACGGCGTGTGGTGCTCGGCATGCTCGTCGCCCAGGCGCCCGAGGTGCTGCTGCTCGACGAGCCGACCAACCACATCTCGCTCGCGCTCGCGGAGGAGCTCGGTGAGGCGATCGGCTCCGCTCCCGGGACGGTGGTCGCGGCCTCGCACGACAGGTGGTTGCGCCGGACGTGGCGCGGCAAGGTCCTCGCGCTGCGCTGATCGGGTGCTCTGGCCGCGCAGGCCGGTCACGCAGGTGCGTCGGACGAGCCGGTGCCGCGCAGGAGGTCGATGTCGTTCTGGAGCGCGGTCAGCGCAGCGGTCGTGGCCGTGTCGATCCCGTCGACGAGCGCGGTGACGGAGCGGAGCTCGGCGGAGGCGGCGTCGAGCGCCGTGCGTGCGTCCTGGAGGGCGACCTCGGCGTTCCAGCGGGTGTGGCTGTCCGGGCTGCTCGCCTGGGAGAGCGCGGTGCGGGCGTCGGCGGTCGCGGCCTCGGCGGAGGCGACGGCGTCTCGGACCACGGCGGCGAGGTCGTCGGGCAATGACGTGGTGCTCGTGGTGGCGACGAGGATGTCCTGGTCGACGACCTCCGTCTGGCTGAGGACGGGAGACAAGGTGGACTGCCGATCCATCGAGGTGGCGGTCGCAGGCCCGGCCTGGGCCCAGGGCATGGCCAGGGCGAGGAGGCCGGCTGCTGCGATCTGAGTCGTCTTTGACGTCATGTAACAATTCTGCAACGGAAATCTGGGAAACCCCTGGAAGTCCAGCAGATCTCACCCTGGAGGTCACCCTCGGAGCGTGGCGACGAGGTCTCCCACCCGCTGCCGGACGGCCCTCCGGCTGGAAGTCTCCGCGGCGGACGGTTATCGTCGGGCGACAATCCTTCGCGGCCCGACGGCCGCTGCGCGCCCTCCCGGCGCGCCCGGACCGCCTGCACGACGCAGTGCAGCGCCAGCACACGCCAGCACATGGCAGCACAGGAAGAAGACGATGAGCTCCCTCCCCACCGACCGCGGCGACGCGAACGGGATCGACTGCTCTGCCCGCGCGGGCGAGACGGTGATCGCCCTCCGCGGCGACATCGACGCTGCGCTGCGGGAGCAGGCGAGCGCAGCGATGGTCTTCCTCGTGAGCCAGGACCAGCCCGTCGTCCTCGACACAGGGGCCGTGACCTTCATCGACTCCTCGGGCCTCGCGTTCCTCGTCCAGGTCTACAAGGTGTGCGAGGAGAGCTCCCTCGGGCTCGTCCTCCTCGACCCCCCGGAGAACCTCCTCGACCTGCTCGAGATGCTCGGCATGGGCGACCGCTTCACCATCGAACGGTCCGGCTCGCAGGAGTCGGTCACCACCGGCGCGTGACCGGCGTGTGACCGGCAGACATGTCGGTGGCGGCGGATACCGTCGCAGCATGCGGATCCTGCACACCTCCGACTGGCACCTCGGGCGAACGCTCCACGGTGTCGACCTCGTCGAGCACCAGGCCGCCTACCTCGACCACCTCGTCGAGCTGACCCGCTCCGAGGGGGTCGGCGCCGTCGTCGTCTCCGGTGACGTGTACGACCGCGCGATCCCACCCGTCGAGGCCGTCACGCTCCTGTCCCAGACGGTGGCACGGCTCGCCGAGCACGCCCAGGTCGTCATCACCCCGGGCAACCACGACTCCGCCGTCCGCCTCGGCTTCGGCGCCGACGTCATGCAGCCCGGCATCCACCTGCGCGCGAAGGTCGCCGACGTGGGACGGCCCATCGAGCTCCCCGACCCGCAGGGCGGCTCGCCCGTCCTCGTCTACGCCCTGCCCTATCTCGACCCCGACGTGGCGCGCACAGCGCTCCGGGACGACGCCCCCGAGCCGCTCGGCCGCTCGCACGAGGCCGTCATGGGGGCCGCGATGCGCCGTGTGCGCGCTGACCTGGCACGGCGCGAGAGCGCGGCAGGTGGTCCGCTCCGGTCGGTCGTCATGGCGCACGCCTTCGTCGTGGGCGGCGAAGCCTCCGAGTCCGAGCGCGACATCCGGGTGGGTGGCGTCGACAACGTGCCCGCCGGCGTCTTCGCCGGTGTCGACTACGTCGCCCTCGGGCACCTCCACGGACCGCAGAGCGTCCCCTTCCCAGCCGGGACGGTCGGCCGGTACTCGGGCTCGCCTCTCGCGTACTCGTTCTCCGAGATGCGCCACACGAAGTCGACCGTCCTCGTCGAGGTCGGCAGCGGTCAGGGCGACGGATCGTCGGGAGTCGTCGGCGAGCCGGAGCTCCACCTCGCCCCGGTCCCACGGCGGCTCAGCGAGGTGGTCGGCACCCTCGAGGAGCTTCTCGGCCCTGCAGGCGAGGCGTCCCGGGACGACTGGGTGCGCGTCGTCGTCACCGACACCGCGCGCCCGCGCGAGATGAACTCCCGGCTCAAGGAGCGCTTCCCGCACGCCCTCGTCATGCAGCACCGCCCGGAGTCGCGCGAGCCCCGACAGACCCTCAGCCTCGCGGTCACCGCCGCGAGCGACCCGGTCGACGTCGCGAGCGGCTTCGTCGAGCACATCACCGGGGACGAGCCCGACCCGGCAGAGATCACCGTGCTCCGGACCGCGTTCGAGCGCGCCGCCGCCGCCGAGCGGAGCGCCTGATGTACCTCCACCAGCTGCGCCTCCAGGCGATCGGACCGTTCGCCGGCGAGCACGTCGTCGACTTCGCGTCCCTGGCCGCGTCGGGGATCTTCCTCCTCGAGGGCCCCACCGGCGCGGGCAAGTCGACGCTCATCGACGCGGTCGTCTTCGCGCTCTACGGCAAGGTCGCCTCCGCGTCGTCGAGCGACGACCGGCTGCGGTCGGCGTACGCACCGGACGAGGTCGACTCCTTCGTCGACCTGACCTTCGAGACCGGCGCCGGCGTCTTCCGCGTGGTGCGCACCCCCGAGCGGATGCGCCGCAAGAAGCGCGGTGACGGCACGACGAAGCAGCAGGCCGGGATCCGGTTGTGGCGCCTGCCCGCCGACGCGATCGAGCCCGGCGCGCAGCTCGGTGAGCCCGGTGACGTCGGCGAGCTCGTCAGCTCCCGGCTCGACGAGGCCGGTCTCGAGCTGCAACGGATCATCGGGCTCGACCGCACCCAGTTCGTCCAGACGATCGTGCTCCCGCAGGGCGAGTTCGCCAACTTCCTCAAGGCCAACCCCGAAGACCGTCGAGGGCTGCTCCAGAAGGTCTTCGGCACCGAGATCTACGAGCGCGCCCAGGCCCAGCTCGCCACCATGCGGGTCGACGCCCAGCGAGACATCGACGCCGCCCGCGCCCGCGCGGCCGGCACCGTGGAGCGTTTCCTCGACGTCGCCGGGCTCGACGCAGCCGACGGCGAGGCGCTGCGGGAAGCCCGCCCGGAGCACGCGTACAAGCTGGCGGCCGAGCACGTCGCGGGTCTCGAGGCGACCGTCGGTGCGCTCCGGCTCGCCGACGATGCCGCGGGTGGCGCGCTGGCCACCGCACGGACGTCGCTGGACGACGCACGGTCGCTCGCCGACGCGCTGGCGCGCCGCGCCCGGCTCCGTGCCGAGGAGGCGGCCCTCAGCGAGCAGGAGCCCGTCGTCGCGCAGCAGACACGTGCCCTCGACGCCGCGCGCCGTGCGTCCGTGGTGCAGCCGCTCGTCGTCGGCGAGCAGCACGCGGAGGCCGAGGCCGCCGAGGCGCTCGGTGCGCTCCGCACCGCTCTCCTCGAGGCGGCTCCCGTGCTCGGACTGCCGGAGACGGCCACGGCCGACGGTGCGCCCTCGGACGAGGACCTAGGACGGCGTCGCGACGAGTCAGCACGGCGCTCGGCGTCCCTCGCCCGCCTCGTCGGCATCGAGGCCGGGCTGCCGGCCCGTCGAGAAGCCCTCGTGGCCGCGACCGACGCTCTCGCTCGCCTGCGCGAGGACGCGGCGCGACGGGCCGACGCCCTCGCGCTCCGACCGGCCGAGAGGCACCGGCTCGAATCCCGCCGGGACGCCCTGCGGACCGAGGCAGCCGAGCTGAGCGCGCGCACCGGTGCAGTGGGTCGTGCTGAGGTCGTGGTCCGGACTCTCGACCAGGTCACCGCGCTCCAGGCGACCCTCGGCGAGGCGCGCACCTCCCTCGCGCACGCAGGATCGGTCGCCCGCGACGCCTGCGAGGACGAGGCAGCGCTGCGGTTGCGGCGGATCGCCGGCATGGCAGGCGAGATCGCTGCGACGCTCGGCGACGACGACCCGTGCCCCGTCTGCGGCGGCCGCGAGCATCCCGAGCCTGCACCGCTGCGCGCGGACCACGTGACCCAGGACCAGGTCGATGCGGCCGAGGCCGTGCGGCGCGACGCCGAGAAGCGTCTCGCGGACGCGGACCTCCGCGTCGCCCAGATCACCGAACGCCTCGCGGGCGCCGTCGAGGCAGCAGGCGACGCCGACCCCGAGACCGCCGCGGCAGACCTCGACCGCGCTCGGCTCGCCGTCGTCGAGGCGCAGGACGCCGGGGCGGCTCTGCCCGCCGCGGAGCGGGCGCTCGCCGATCACGACGCGGCGACCGCACGCCTCACCGAGGAGCACAGCGAGCTCCTCACCGAGATCTCCGCCGGAGCGGCGCGCGCCGACCACGACCGCGCGGGCCTGGCCGCCGACGAGGCCGAGGTGTCCGAGGCGGTCTCCGACCTCAGCGGCCCTGCCGACCTCAGTGGCACCGCCGACCCTTCCGACGCCGACGAGGACCGCGTGTCCGTCGCGGCCGTGGTCGCCGACCTCGATCGTCGGGTCGCCGTGATCGACGCCCTCCGTGCAGCGCGCTCCGACGCCGGGACAGCCGTACGGGCGCACGCCCAGCGAGGGACGGAGCGCCAGCGGGTCATGGCGGAGCAGGGCTTCGCCGACCTCGACGAGGTCCACGCCGCCGTGCTGTCCGCGCGCGACGTGGAGCAGCTCGAGTCCGCGGTGACGGCCTACCGCTCGGCCCGCGACCGTGTCCGTGACGGCCTCGCCGCCCCGGACGTCACGAGCCTCCCGGACGACGTCCGCGTCGACGTCGACGCGGCCCGCGCCGTCGTCGTCGAGGCCGAGTCCGTCGCGCGCCGCGCCGCGAGCGAAGCCACCCTCGCCGAGAGCCGCGCTCGCTCCGCCGCCGATGCCGCCGAGAGCATCGCGTCCGCAGCGGACACGCTCGAGCAGGTTGCGGCCGGCGCAGAACCCGTGCTGCGGATGGCGAACCTCGCGACCGGCACCTCGTCCGACAACGCGAAGCGGCTCACCCTCGCCACGTTCGTCCTCATGCGCCGCTTCGAGGACGTCGTCGCCGCGGCCAACGAGCGCATCGCCATCATGTCCGACGGCCGCTACGAGCTCGAGCGCAGCGACGACAAGGAGACCGGCAAGGGGCACAAGGTCGGCCTCGCGCTCCGCGTCCTCGACCACCAGACCGGCGCACCCCGCCTCGCCTCGTCCTTGTCCGGCGGGGAGACGTTCTACGTCTCGCTCTGCCTCGCGCTCGGCATGGCCGACGTCGTCATGGCCGAGGCCGGCGGGGTCGACCTCGGGACGTTGTTCGTCGACGAGGGCTTCGGGTCACTTGACCCCGAGACGCTCGACTCCGTGCTGCACGTGCTCGGCGGGCTGCGCGCCGGTGGGCGCGTCGTCGGTGTGGTGTCCCACGTGGACACCCTCAAGCAGACCATCCACGACGGCATCTCCGTCCGCCGCCTCCCCGACGGCTCCAGCACCCTCACCGTTCGCGCGGGCTGACGCCCGGCGCTCGCTGCGCCCCACGAGGAGGAACAGGACGCCCGAGATCGTGATGACCCCGAACATCACGGCCGCCATCGTCGTCGCCGGGTCCCCGCCGAGCAGTCCGGTCACCGGCGCGATGCCCGCACCGATGCCGAACTGGAACGCCCCGAGCAGAGCAGCCGCCGAGCCCGCGCGGTGCCCGTTGTGCTCGAGAGCGATCGCCGGGGCCGCCGGCATGACGAAGCCCGCCGTCGACAGCGTGAGCACGAGCAGGACGATGAGCGGCCAGAAACCGCCGCTCTCCGACCCCGCGGAGAGGACCGCTGTGACCAGGAGCGCGCCCGAGAGGACGAAGCCGGCGGGGATCGCGACGGCGAGGATGCGCTGCGGAGAGACCCGCCCGACGAGCGCGCCGTTGATCTGGCTGCCGGCCGTCACCGCGATCGCACCTGCACCGAAGACGTACCCGAACTCCTGTGCGCTCAGCCCGAAACCGTCCTGGAAGACGAACGACGACGCCGACACGTACGTGAACATCGCGGCCATGTAGAAGCCGCTGAGCAGCGCGACGCCGAGGAACGGCCAGTCGCGCAGCAGCCCTGCGTACGAGCGCAGCGCGGCAGCCCCGCCGCCGGAGCGCCGACGCTCCACCGGCAGCGACTCCTGCAGGCGGAAGTACGCGATGACGAGGAGGACGAGGCCGAGACCGGCGAGCACGGCGAACATCAGACGCCACGACCCGAGGCGCAGGAGCTGCGACCCGATCGTCGGCGCGAGGATCGGCGCGACCCCGACGACGAGCATGAGGCGCGCGATGACCTTGCCCACGCGGAACCCGGAGTAGTTGTCCCGGACGATCGCCATCGACAGGACCATCCCCGCCGCAGCGCTGAGACCTTGCGCGAACCGCAGGACCGTGAGGAGCACGATCCCGTCGACCAGGACGATCGCCGCCGAGACCACGACGTACAGCGCGAGAGCGGCGAGCAGCGGCCGACGGCGCCCGATGGCGTCCGACGCGGAGCCGATGAGCAGCTGGCCGAGCGCGAGGCCGGCGAGCGTCGCCGTGAGCGTGAGCTGGACGCGCGGCTCCGTCGTCGAGAGGTCACGGGTGATCTCGGGGAACGCGGCGAGGTAGAGATCGATCGTCAGCGGACCGACCGCGACGAGCGCGGAGAGCAGGAGCACGAACCCCAGGGGGATCGGCTTCGACTGCGATGAAGAGGTAGGCATGACGAGGCAAGCGTCGGGAGGCTTCCGGATGTTCCGCGCCGTCCGGATGCTGGGACGCGCCGGGCGGAACGTCAGGCGCCGTCGGTCTCCACGCCGTCCGGTCGGTCGGGAGCGGCGTGGGCGTCGTCCGGGTGCGGCTCGATCTGCCAGGCGTACGGGTGGGTGAGCGCGTCCGCCTCGCTGGGCCCCCACGTGCCCGGGGCGTACCGGTGCACGGGGACGGTCCCGGCCGCCTGGGCGTCCAGGACGGGGGCGAAGGCGCGCCACGCCTGCCGCAGGTTCTCCGCGGTCGGGAAGAGCGAGCGGTCCCCGCGGACCACGTCGTAGAGGAGTGCGGCGTACGGCGGGACGGACTGGCCGGGGTCGACGCTCGCGAGGTCGAGCTGGGCGGTGCCGTTCGCGAGGACGAGCTCGTGGCCGGGCCGCTTGACGGTGGTCCGCAGCGAGATGGAGCCCGAGCCCTCGAGCGACACGCTGATCGTGTTGCAGCGCAGGTGCGCGGTGGCCGGGCTCACCTCGGGGTCGCCGGGTGCCGCTGCGCCGAACTGCATCTCGCGGTCGGACCGCAGGACGAGGGTCACGCGCTGGCCCGACGCGGCCATGCGCTTGCCGGTCCGCAGCACGAACGGGACGCCGGACCACCGGTCGTTGTCGATCCAGAGCCGCGCGGCGACGTACGTGTCGGTCGTAGAACCGTCGGCGACCGCATCGATGTCCTGGTACCCGTCGAACTGGCCGAAGACGAGGTCCTTCTCGGGGTCGAGCGGGCGGAAGTCGGCGAGGACGCGCTCGCGCGACTTCGCGAGGCCGGCTGCGTCGAGCGCGTAGGGCGGCTCCATGCCGATCTCGGCTGCCACCTGGAAGAGGTGGGTCACGAGCATGTCGAGGGCGGCGCCGGTCGCGTCGTAGAAGGTGGCGCGCTGGGCGACGTCGAGCTCTTCGGGCACGTCGATCTGGACCTGGGCGACGTGGTTGCGGTTCCACATGCCGCCGAACAGCTCGTTGGCGAACCGCACGACGTACAGGTTCTGGGTCGCTTCCTTCGCGAGGAAGTGGTCGATCCGGTAGACCTGCTCCTCGGAGAAGACGTCGTGGACGACGCGGTCGAGCTCCTCGAAGGTCTCCGGTGACGTCCCGTACGGCTTCTCGTAGACGACCCGGATGCCGTCGGCCAGGCCGTGGGCGTCGAGCGCGCGGGTGATGGGGTCGAACGCGAGCGGCGGGACGGCGAGGTAGTGGACGACGCTGGCGGGTTCGCCGCCCGTCGCCTCGTCGATCCGGGTGGGCAGGGTGCCGGCGTCCTCGGTCGTGACCGGGCCGGCGAAGGAGAGGTGCTCGAGGAAGGCGAGGACGCCGGGGTCCTCGGCCGACGTCACGCCGCCGAACTCGGTGAGCGAGGAGACGACCCGCTCCCGGAACGCCTCGACGCCGACGTCCTCGGCGCCCGTCCCGACGAGTGTGAACCGTTCAGGGAGGAAGTCGCCGCTCGCGAGCGTGTAGATCGCGGGCAGGACCATGCGTCGGGCGAGGTCTCCGGTGGCTCCGTGCAGGACGAGGACGAGGGGCGCTGCGGTGGCGTCGGTCATCCCTCGACGCTAGGTCAGGCGGGAGGACCACGCACGACGGGGCCGTGCAGCATGCGCTGCACGGCCCCGTCGTGGAAGTCCCCGAGTGGTGCTCAGGCCTGGCGGTACTGCCAGAGGTTGTTCAGGGCGTCCTGGTAGTAGAAGGTGTGCCCGCTGATGACGATGGCGAGCAGGACCCCGATGCCGGGGGACGCGGTCGCCGGGAGGCCGGCGGCGGTCTGGGCCTGCTGGATGCGCTGACCGGTGTAGAAGATCGAGAAGATGAAGAAGAACGGGACGAAGAGCGAGAGCAGGATCATGTTGACCGGGTTGACCTGGATCGCCTGGTTGAAGTTCTTCAGCTCGACGTTGATCTTGTAGTACCAGACGAAGCCGTAGATGCCGAAGGTGATGATCGTCAGGAGGAAGACCACGATCGGCGAGCGGGTGAGGCCGGAGGGGCCGTTCGAGCCGAAGCCGCCCTGCGGTGCGCTGTAGGCCTGTGGTGCTGCCGGGTAGGCGGACGGGTACGCGCTGGGTGCGTCGGAGGACGGGGCGCCGTAGGGGGACTTCGCGGCGTCAGCACCGGGGCCCGAGGGCGGCGGCGTGAATTCGTTCGGTGTGGTCACGGGCTCAGGGTAGTGCCGGGAGGGTACTCCTGGGGAGACCTTCTCGCCTGTTCACATTCCTTCGGTCGAATTCGCCCGCTGTCGCCGGGTCTGAGGGAGAATAGTTGAATGAGCAACGACGGTGGCGTGTACACGATCCCAGGCCAGGAGTTCAGCCGAGACACCAACTACATCACGACGCGGATCACCGCTGACGGTCGCGACGGCTTCGCTGTCGAAGCGGGGCGCTACCGCCTCGTCGCGGCGCGTGCGTGCCCGTGGGCGAACCGCACGATCATCGTGCGCCGGCTCCTCGGTCTCGAGGACGCCCTCTCTCTCGGGCTGACGGGCCCGACCCACGACAAGAACAGCTGGACGTTCGACCTCGACCCGGGCGGGGTGGACCCGGTCCTCGGGATCGAGCGCATCCAGCAGGCGTACCTCGCTCGTGACCCGGAGTACCCCCGGGGCATCACCGTCCCCGTCATCGTCGACACGACGACGGGCAAGGTCGTGACGAACGACTACGCGCAGATGACGCTCGACTTCTCGACCGAGTGGCGCGAGCACCACCGGTCCGGCGCCCCGGACCTCTACCCCGAGCACCTGCGGGCCGAGATGGAGCCGGTCATGCGCCGGGTCTACACCGAGGTGAACAACGGCGTCTACCGCTGCGGCTTCGCCGGGTCGCAGGAGGCGTACGACGCCGCGTACGAGCGGCTCTGGACAGCCCTCGACTGGCTCGAGGAGCGTCTCGCCTCCCAGCGATTCCTCATGGGCGACACCATCACCGAGGCCGACGTCCGCCTCTTCACCACGCTCGTGCGCTTCGACGCCGTGTACCACGGGCACTTCAAGTGCAACCGGTCGAAGCTCACCGAGATGCCGGTGCTCTGGGCGTACGCCCGTGACCTCTTCCAGACGCCCGGCTTCGGCGACACGGTCGACTTCGACCAGATCAAGGCCCACTACTACGTGGTCCACCGCGACATCAACCCGAGCGGGATCGTCCCCCAGGGCCCTGACCTGGCGGGCTGGGCCACGGCCCACGGGCGCGAGGCGCTCGGCGGACGGCCCTTCGGCGACGGGACCCCGCCCGCCTGAGCAGCCGGGCGCCCCGCCCGCGCGGGGTCCGCCCGGGCGGGGCACACTGGGGGCGTGCGACCGTTCCTCCTCCTGGCGAGCAGAGCAGACGACGCCGCGGCGGACAGCGAGGTGGCTGCCTTCCGGCGGTGCGGAGGCCTGCCCGAGAACGGTGTGCGACGCATCCGGATGGAGGCGGGACCGCTCCCGGCGATCGACCTCGACGACTACTCCGGCGTGCTCGTGGGCGGCAGCCCGTTCACGTCGAGCGACCCGGAGGACGAGAAGACCGACGTGCAGGTGCGGGTCGAGAAGGAGATCGCCGGTCTGCTCGACGAGATCGTCGACCGCGACTTCCCGTACCTCGGTGCCTGCTACGGGGTCGGCACCCTGGGTGTTCACCAGGGTGCCGTGGTCGACACGACGTACGGCGAGCCGGTGAGCGCCGTCCCGGTGACGCTCAGCGCCGAGGGCCGTGCCGACCCGGTGCTCGACGGGATGCCCACGACGTTCCACGCCTACGTCGGTCACAAGGAGGCGTGCACCAAGCTTCCCGGGAACGCCGTGCTCCTCGCGTCGTCGCCGTCGTGCCCCGTCCAGATGTTCCGGATCCGGGACAACCTCTACGCGACGCAGTTCCACCCGGAGCTCGACGTCCGTGGTCTCGTCGAGCGCATCGAGCTCTACCAGGACAGCGGGTACTTCCCGCCCGGCGAGGCCGACAGCGTCATCGCCGAGGTCCGGCGCACCGCGGTGACGCACCCGGCCCGCGTCATGCGGAACTTCGTGGCACGGTACGCGCGCGACTGGTGAGCCCTCCCCCGAGGGCTCTACCCCTTGTGCGGCGCGACGCCGACGACGCTGCCGTCCCCGGCGACCGGGAAGCGCTCGTGGTTGCGCGCGAGCTTGGCCTCCCCGGCGGCCCCGAGGTCGACGCCGAGCACGTCCGCGAGCCGCACGAGGTAGATGAGGACGTCGGCGAGCTCGTCGCCGATGCGTGCCTTGCGCGCGGGGTCGGCGAACCGCTCGACGACGTCCTCTGCCCGGACCCACTGGAGGAGCTCGGCGACCTCGCCGACCTCCCCGGTGAGAGCGAGGACGAGCGACTTCGGGTCCTGGAACTGCTCCCAGTCGCGCTCGTGGGAGAACTGGCGGACGGCTGCGGTGAGCTCGGTGAGGTCGGTCATGGCGTCGTCGGGCCGGCCGGTCAGGCCGTGCGGGACAGGACGGCGACGATGAAGCCGGAGTCGTCGGCGAACGGCCGCAGGTCCCACGTGGAGAACGTCGCGTCGACGACGAGGCCCACGGTCCGGGCGTCGTCGAGGAACGCCTCGAACGCGTAGCCGCGACCGGCACCGAAGCCGATGACGGCGCGACCGTCCGGTCGAAGGTGCGCCCGCATGCGCCGCAGCACCTCGGCGTGCGTGTCGGGGGCCACGAAGGTCATGACGTTGCCGGCACAGACGATCGCGTCGAACGGCTCGCTCACCCCGGCAGCAGGGAGGTCGAGCTCGGCGAGGTCGCCGACGATCCACGTCTGGTCAGGGTGGTCCTCGGTCGCCGCCGCGACGAGCACGGGATCGACGTCGACGCCGACCACCTCGTGCCCGGCCGCTGCGAGGGCGGCACCGACCCGGCCCGGTCCACAGCCCGCGTCGAGGACGCGGGACCCGCGGGGGAGCATCGCGTCGATCATCCGCGCCTCGCCGGCGAGGTCGTGTCCCTGCGCGGCCATCGCGCGGAACCTCTCGACGTACCAGGTGGAGTGCTGGGGGTTCTCCTGGACGATGGTCTCCCAGACGGTGGGGGTGCGCATGCGTGCCTCTCGCTCGGCGGGTGCTGACAGATCAGGCGAGATCGTCAGCCCGTGTACTCATAGTGCCAGTACTCGGGGTTGGACGATCCCTGCCTGGCCCAGGAAGGCGACACCCAGCCGTAGGACGGGCCGTTCGTCACGAGCCAGTCCCGCCGGACGGACCCGAACGCGTAGCAGGACCACTCGGGCACGTCGAGAGCGTTGCCGGTCCCGTGCGTCGACGTGCCGGGCACGGCGGCGATGGACCCGAGCGCGTTGCGCATCGCCACCTGGCCCTCGTACGAGCGGTACGTGAGGTCGAGGTCCAGGTCGCTGCCGAAGCGGGCCCGGTACGCCGCGTTCAGACGATCGAGGGCCTGAGCTGCGGGCGTCCGCAGGTACTGGGGTGTGCCGACCGTGTCGTGACCCCAGGCGAGCTGGGTCATCTGCGACGCCGGGATGTTCCCGTTCGACCCGTCGCCGTCTGCCCCCGGGGCAGAGGTGTAGAACGGCGGCCCGGTGTACGTCGAGTCGTTGACGCACTGCGGCGCGGGTGCCGGGGCGGCAGCCTCGGGTGCCGGCGTCGCGGCGGCGTCCTCGGCCGCCTGCTCCTCGGCCGCCTGCGCTGCCGCGGCCTCGGCCGCGAGGCGCGCCTGCTCGGCGTCCCACGCCGTCTGAGCGTCGGTGACCGCCGCCTGGGCGGTGGCCATCGCGGCCGCGGCAGCCTGCAGCTCGGCGAGCGGTGCTTCCAGCGCTGCGCTCGCGGCGGCGATGGCGGCGGCGAGGGCGACGCGCACCCCGTCGTCGGGCACGCGGTCGAGGGAGCCGTCGAGCACCGCCTGCGCTGCCGCGATCGCCACGACCGTGGCCTCGCGCGCCTGCGTCACCTCGAGGATCGCGAGCCGCTCGGCCTCGTCACGCTCCGCCTGCTCGCGGGCAGCGGCGGCCGCGGCCGCTGCCTCCGCCCGCGCCTCGGCGGCCGCGGCCGCCTCCGCGGCTGCCACCTGCGCCTGCTGCGCGTCGACGGTCGACGTCCGCACGATCGATGTGGTGATGACCAGCACGAACAGGAGAACGAGGGCGACGAGAGCCGCCCGCGCGGCGGGATGACGGGGGAAAGAGAGGGTTGGCATGAGGTCTCCGACGATACCCGCAGGTGATTCCGGGGCCCGGTGAGCGAGCCTCCGCAGAATCTGTTACAACGAATTCACCCGCAAGGGGTGAAATTCACCCTGTACAAGGCCTACAGTGTGCGGCTATGGGAACCGATGAGAAAGTACGGGCCGGCGGGGTACTCGTCCAGCCAGGAGAGCCGTTCGGCGATCTCCCCGTCCCGCCCGGCGTCGAGCCGGTCTCGATCCGCACGATGGTCGGCGAGCTCACCGCCCTCTACGCGCCCGCGGTGACGCACGGCCCGCACCCCACCCGGTCCCGAGGCACCGTGCTGCTCGTCCCCGGGTTCATCGGCTCGAAAGAGGACTTCCTGCCCCTCCTCCCCCTCCTCGCAGCCCGTGGCTGGGACGTGTGGGCCTACAGCCAGCGCGGTCAGGCCGACTCGGCCTCCCCCCGCAACCCGCTGAACTACCGGCTCGGCGAGTTCGCCACGGACCTGCTCGAGGTTGCAGACGTGATCGGCGACGGCGCTCCGGTGCACATCGTCGGACACAGCTTCGGCGGGCTCGTGGCCCGAGCCGCGGCGCTGCGCTCCCCGCGGCTCTTCGCGGACCTCACCTTCCTGTGCTCGGGTCCCAAGTGCTGGACCGAGGAGATCCGAGACATGGCGCTCGTCGTGAGGGAGAGCGGGAGCCTCGGTCTCTGGGAGGCGAGCAACCCCGACCTCGTCGGGCCCGACGCGCCCCTGCTCACCCGCCGTGAGGCCTTCCAGCGCTACCGTGCCAGCCGGACGTCCTCGGACAGCCTGCTCGGCATCATCGACGTCCTCGTCACCGCCCCCGACACCACCGAACGGCTGCTCGACACAGGGATCCGCACCCTCGTCGCGCACGGCGCCGACGACGACGCATGGCCGCAGGAGTGGCAGGAGATCATGGCACGCGCTCTCGGCGCCCGCTACGAGGTGATCGATGACGCCGGGCACATGCCGTCGGAGGAGAACCCCGGCCTCACCGCCGCGATCCTCGACAGCTTCTGGGGCGCGTTCCCGCCGGCCGCCCCGGGCCGGCCTCCGCTCGCGACCCACCAGGGATTCCAGGCGCGGCCCGCGCAGCAGGCGGCGTACAGCTACTGAGCCACGTGCGCAGCAGCCCGGGAGAGACAGGGGCGTCACCTGAGACGCACTGACGCGATGTTCGGACGACCATCCCGTGGCGGACGGGCACCCGAACACCGTCGACGCGGACTCTTGCCAGACTGGTGCGCGTGAACAGCACCCCGGTGACCGACGGCGACGAACCCCACCCCCTCGCCGCTCCTCCGTCCGCGCGGACGCTGCGTCGCTGGCGGCGCAACCTCGCCGACGAGCGCGCCGAGGCGAGCGTCTACCGCGAGCTCGCCGGCCGACGCACCGGTGAGGAGCGGGAGATCCTCCTGGCGCTCGCCGAGGCGGAACGACGGCACGAGGCGCACTGGACCGAGCTCCTCGGCGACCAGGTGGGCAAGCCGTTGCGCGGCCACTGGCGCACACGTGTCCTCGGCCGGCTCGCCCGACGGCTGGGTGGCGTCTTCGTCCTCGCGCTCGCCCAGCGCGCCGAGGCCCGCTCGACGTACGACGTGGACGTCGACGCGACACCCGCGATGGCGGCGGACGAGCGCATCCACGGGGAGGTCGTGCGCGGGCTCGCGACCCGGGGGCGGACGCGGATGTCCGGAACCTTCCGTGCGGCCGTCTTCGGGGCGAACGACGGGCTCGTGTCGAACCTCGCCCTCATCCTCGGCATCGGAGCGTCCGGAGCGACGAACGCGACGGTGCTGCTCTCGGGGCTCGCGGGACTCCTCGCCGGCGCGCTGTCCATGGGCGCGGGGGAGTTCGTCTCCGTGCGCTCGCAGCGCGAGCTGCTCGATGCGGGAAACCCGAGCCCGGAGGCGTCGGCGGCCCTGCCTGACCTCGACGTGGACGCGAACGAGCTCGCCCTCGTGTACCGAGCCCGTGGCCTGAGCGCCGACGAGGCCCAGCGGCACGCGGCCGAGGTGCTCGCCTCGTACACGGCCACGACCGAGATCGCGCCGCGCGGGTCGCACGGCGAGCACGAGGCCGTCGGGTCGGCATGGGGTGCTGCCGCGTCGAGCTTCTGCTTCTTCGCCTCCGGTGCGCTCATCCCCGTGCTGCCGTACCTGTTCGGCCTCGAGGGGCGCGTCGCGATGCTCGTGGGTGCCGGGCTCGTCGGTCTCGCCCTGTGCGCGACCGGTGCCGCGGTCGGGGTCCTGTCCGGGGCGTCACCCCTCAAGCGTGCTCTGCGCCAGCTCGCCATCGGCTTCGGAGCGGCCGGCGTCACCTACCTGCTGGGCCTCGCGTTCGGCGCGAGCTGACCCGTCGGTGCCCAGCGTACCGAGGTGGCACCCTCGAGGCCGGCGGTTCAGCCGATCTCGAGGACGACCTGGCCGGACTCGTGCGTGACGGCGCGCACCACGTACTCACGGCCGTCGGGAGTGAGCACGATGGGCGTCGAGTCGCTCGGGATGGCGGACAGCAGGTAGGACCGCTGGAGCGCGTTGACGAGGCTCGTGAGGTCGAGCGCCGCCTGGGCGGGGTAGTCCTCGCGTGCGTGCGGGCTGAGCGGCGGGAGGAGGTCCGTGTCCTGCTGTGCGGCGACCGGTGCGTACTGCGGCTGGGCGTACCCCGGCTGCGAGTACGTCGCGGCCTGCTGGTAGTGCGCGGGCTCCTCGTGCTGGTGCCCGTGCTGGTGCTCGTACTGGCGGAGGGGCTGCTGCTGTCCTGCGGCGGTCGCCGCCTCCAGGCCGAGGAGGCACTGCTCCACCTCGTCGAGGAAGCTGTCCACCCCGTCGAGGTCGTAGCCCTCACGGAACTTGGTCACCGGGAACTTCATCGCCCGGACCTCGTCGGCTCCCATCCGGCTGCCCTGGACGCCTCCGGTCTCGTAGTACCGCAGCGCGCCGATGACGCGGTCGAGGAAGTCGTCGACCGCGAGGACGTCGTAGCCCTGGCGGAACTTCGTCGCGGGGAAGGTGTGCGTCAGGACGTCGTCGGCGGTCAGCATGAAGGAGAACCTAGCCTGGATCGGTGCCCTGCGTCAGGTCCGGTCTGCTCTCGGCCCGGGACCGGTCTACTGCGCGACGATCGTGATGCTGCCGGGAGCGGACTCGACGACGCGCATGACGCGCAGCTGCTGGCCCGGTACCTGGACGGAGACCTGGAGCGTGCCGCGCGCTCGCGACTGGGCCACTGCCGACTGCAGCTCGTGGATCAGGGCGTCGGCATCCATGCCGTAGTCGCGCGCAGGGGCCGGAGCCGGCACCGGCACCGGGAGCCGCGGGAGCACAGGGCTGGAGGGCGCGGGCGGGAGCACCGCCGGCGGTCGTCCGGCACCGACGGCAGCGCCGCTTCCGACGGGAGCGCCGCTTCCGACGGACGCGAGCGCCCGGATCGCGGGTGTGACGTTCGTCGGCACCGGGACGCGGGGCTCCGGGCGTCGGTCGTGCGCCGAGATCCTGCCGAGCGCCTGGCTGCCGGCGAGCACGCCGCTCCCGGCCGGTGCGTCCGTGCCGGTGGCGGGGATCCACGAGGTCGCCGTCGCGGGCGACGCCGGGAACGCGTCGCGCTGCTCGTACGTCGCGAGGGTCTCGTGGACCTCGTCGAGGAAGTCCTGCACCTCGAGCATCGCGTAGCCGCGCTCGGAGAACACGGAGGGGAGGACGACGTTGCTCAGGGTGGTGGCGGTGAGCCCGTCTCGTCCGGGCGTCCCGGTCCCCTCGTAGCTCGCGAGGGTCGCGACGACGCGGGCCACGAGGCGGTCGACGTCGGGCATCGAGAAGCCGCCACGGGGTGACACGGCGAACTGGCGGGCATGCGCTACCTGGACGGATGTGAGCATGCGCCTCACCCTAGCCACGTAATTGCGGCACTGCCATAGCGGACGGGCCTGCGGTGGTGCTGCTCGAGGCGGCCGAGCTGGCGGCTGCGCCGCCGGCGAGGTTCGAGATGAGCTGGTTGAGGTCGACGCCGGTGAGCTGCTTGATGACTCCCTGGCCCTCGCTGAGCACGGACGCGACGTTCTTGGTGATCGCGGACGCGCCGTCGGTCGAGATGACGGTCATGCCCTGGATCTTGCCGATGGGCTCGGCGGCGGCACGGACGATCTCGGGGAGGCGCTCGATGAGCTCCTGGACGAGGGCGGCCTCACCGTACTTCTTGAGCGCCTCGGCCTTGGCGTCGAGCGCGGCGGCCTCGGCGCGGCCCTCGGCCTCGGTCGCGGCCGCGCGGGCCTCACCCTCGGCGCGGACACCGACGGCGAGCGCCACCTGGCGGTCACGCTCGGCCTCACCGGCGCGACGCACGGCCTCGGCGTTGGCCTCGGCGTCCTGGATCGCGGCGGTCTTGTTGGCCTGGGCGATGGTCGTGCGCTTGTAGGCGTCCGCCTCGGTCGCCGCGTTGGTGGCGTCACGCTCGGCGTTGGCTCGCTGGACCGACGCGTACGCGTCGGCCTCGGCGGGCTTGCGGATGGAGATGTCGAGCTCTTCCTCGGTGACCTTCGCCTGCTCGGAGAGGGCCTCGCGCTGCTGTGTCGCGACGAGGCGGTCCTGCTCGGCGCGGGCGAGCTGCCCGGCGGCGTTGGCTTCTGCGTTGGCGCGGTCGGTCTGCGCCTTGATGGTCGCCTGCTTGAGCTCGAAGGCCTTGCGGCGCTCAGCCACCTGCTCCTGCGCCTCGATCGACGCGAACTCGGACGCGCGCTGCGCCTCGGCCTCGGAGACCTCGGCGACCTGGCGGGCGCGGGCGTTCTCGGCGCGGCCGAGGTTGCCGAGGTAGTCGGACCCGGGGGTCGAGATGTCGGAGATGTTGAGGAGGTCGACCTGGAGGCCCTGCTCGGAGAGGTCCGTCTTCGTCGAGTCGACGACCCGGTCGGAGAGGCCCTTGCGGTCCGAGATGATCTGCTCGATGGTCATGTCGCCGACGATCGAGCGGAGCGAGCCCTCGAGGGACTCCTTGATGATCTCGGTGAGCGTGCCCTGCTGGGAGAGGAAGCGCTGGCCTGCACGACGCACGCCCTCCTCGTCGCCGCGGACCTTGAAGTTGATGGACGCCTTGATGGCGATCTTGATGCGGTTCTTGTCCACACCCTCGACGGTGATGCCGATCTGGCGCTGCTCGAGCGAGATGGAGAAGCCCTGCTGGAGGATGGGCCAGACGAACACGCGCCCGCCCACGACGACGCGCTGCCCGCCCTGGGCGGAGGCGGCCTTGCCTGCGCCGCGGCCCACGATGATGAGGGCCTCGTTCGGCGGCACCCGGCGGATGCGCTTGGCGATGAAGCCGATGACGGAGAAGAACGCGATCGCCAGGGCGGCGACGGCGATGATGGTGATGGAGTTCTCTGGCATGAGGATCTGCCCCCGAGGGGGCTCCTTTCGGTGGTGGTCGGTGCTACGGCTTCGTCGGCGTGGTCGGTGTCGTGGGGGTGGAGCGCGCGGGCTCGACGCGGACCCGGGTGCCCGACTGCTCGACGACCACGATGCGGGTGCCCTCGGCGATCGGTGCGTCGGCCCACGCGAGGCGGCGTTCCAGCTCGAAGGCGGCGTCGAGGGAGACCTCGCCGCGTCCGCCGGTGATGTCGGACGTGACGACGCCTTGGATGCCCACGAGCGAGACGGGCTGGCCGTCCTCGGTGTCGCGCAGACGCTTGATGAAGAGCTGGACGACGATGACGACGAGGACGGCGACGACGAGCGAGCCCACGTAGGCGGACCAGAGCGGGAGGTCGTTGCTGATGACGATGGCCCCGACGGCACCGAAGACGATGCCGCCGACGCCGAGCGAGGTCCCGGAGAGGGCGCCGTCGCCGAGCTCGAAGACCTCACCCAGCACGAGGGAGCCGGCGACGAGCAGGAGGCCGACGGCGCCGATGATGACGAAGGTGAGCATGGCGTTCCGCCTCGTAACTAGACCGATTCTTTGCCCGAACTCTAGCGTGTCGAGGGCTTTGTGTGGGGATCTCGAGATGGGACGAGGTCCCCATCCGGACGCGCGCCGACCCTCCTCATGCGAGCAGGGTCTCGAGCGCCCCGTCGAGCAGGCCCGCGAGGTGCGCGAGCCGCTCGGGGACCCAGTCCCCGGTGAATCCTCGGGGCGCCACCTCGACGGTCATGACGAGGTACATGTACGAGCGGTACATGAGCAGGCGCGCGTCGGCGGGGGCGAGTGCTCCCGCCACGGGGAGCGCGGTCGCGTCGAACCGGCCGCCGGCGGCCGCACAACCCTCGACGAGCGCGCTCGGCGCGGGCCCGGTACCGAGCTGGTCGGCCCCGGCGAGCTCGAAGAGCGGGTCGCCCCAGAAGGAGCGCTCGGTGTCGATGATCCCGGTGATCCGCAAGGTCTCAGGGTCGACGAAGACGTTCCCGGGCCACAGGTCCGTGTGCACGAGGCGCGGCGTGGTGACCTCGGCCAGCGCGTCGTGATGGCGGGCCCAGGCGGCGCGCACACGGTCGACGGGCAGCGGGACCGACCAGGTCGCACCGTCGTCGAGGAGGCTCTCGGTCATGGCGGTGAACGCCTCGGGCCAGGTCGAGGCCTGGAGCGCCTCCGTCGCCGGGTAGCCGAACGTCGGCCCAGTGACCCTGTGCAGGTGCGCCATGATGCCGCCGAGGTCGTGGACGATCGCGTCGTGCTGACCGGGGGACAGTGCGTCGAGCGTGTCCCACGGGACACCGTCGAGGTGGGAGACGACGAGCACGTCGGTGTCGAGGTGCGCGCGTGTGAAGTCCGAGAGGAGCACGCGCGGCATGAGCAGCTCGGGACGGTCGGCAGCGAGGCGGTAGACACGCTCCTCCGTGGCGAGGATCCCGTGCTCGTAGCGCATGAGGCGCCGCGTGTCCGTCGGTGCCGTCTTCGCGACGACGCGCAGCCCGCTCTCGAACGTCAGCCGGTACGTCGTCGCGAACGTCCCGCCATCGAGGATCTCGGCACCCACGAGCAGGCCCTCGACCTCGGCGAGCGGACGGCACACAGCAGCGAGCCGGGTGCGCAGAGCCTGGTCAGGGACGCGGAGCGGGGTCGCGAGCACGAGTCCATCGTGCCACCGCGACCCCGCCCGCAGCACGGTCGGGTGACACGGGCGGGTGATCTGCTGGCGTGGGGGATGAACATCGCATGAATCCGGTGAACGACCAGTGAACCGGCACGGCGGCCGGTCGGAGGATACGTGCATGACCACCACGAGCACCCAGGCCTCCACCACCACCCCGGCGGACGCCCTGGGAGGACGGGCGGTCCGCCCGCCGACCGTCGCCGACGTCGCACGCCCCCTCGAGGTCGTCGACTCGACCATGAGCTGTCGGAGCCTCGAAGACCTCTTCCGCCCCGAGCTCGTGGAGAGCGTCGCCGTGCGCCACGTCGCCGACCCCTCGGGCGTCGGGCTCATCACGCGCGAGCGCTGCGCCGCAGCGATGTCCGGCGAGCTCGGGTACGGACGCGCCCTCCTCTACCGCAAGCCCGTGAGCGAGCTGACCGACTGGTCGCCCACCGTCGTCGACCCGTGGTGCCTCGTGTCGGACGCACTGCGGATCGCGATGGCCCGCCCCCGGCGTCAGCGCTACGACGACCTCGTCGTGCGCTCGCAGGTGTGGAGCAGCGTCTCGGTCGCGGCGCTCGTCGACGCGCACTCCGGCGACGTCGCGGTCGTGTCCGACGACGACCGGCTCACCGGGCTGCGCAACCGCACGGCATGGCTCGACGCCCTGGCGGCGCAGTCCGTCCCCGGTGCGGGCAGCGGGGACTACGTCGCGGTGGTCGTGGTGTCCGTGAGCGGCGTGGCCGCCGTCAACACACAGCTCGGCACCGAGGCGGGGGACGCGGTGCTCGTCTCGACCGCGGACGGGCTCCGCAACGAGTACCTGCCCCGGTCGACGCTCGGCCGGGTGAGCGGCGCCCAGCTCGGCGTGTTCGTCGCGCTCGCCGGACCGGACGACGCGACCGCTGTCGCGCAGGGGGACGCGGTCGCGCGTCGGGTCCGCGCCGCCGCTCAGACGGCCCTGCGCGCGGTCACCGCCGAGATCGGGGCCCCGGCCGGGGTGCTCAGGGCCCGCATCGGCTACGCGGTCGCGCCCGTCGGAGTCGTGCCCGGGTCGCTCCTCAGCCACGCGATCGACCGCCTCGAGGCGTGACGCCGCGCCGGGCCGACCGCGTCGGCCGGGCCGGCGCAGCGCACGTCTGCCAGCGCCCCGCTACGGCCGCGGCACGTTGCGCAGGTTCGAGCGGGCCATGGAGACGACCTCGCCGAGCCCGCCGCCGAGCACCTCCTTGCTCAGGGCCGCGGCGAATCCGCGGACCTGACCGGCGGTGATGGTGGGCGGGATGGACAGCGCCCGGGGGTCGGTGACGACGTCGACGAGCGCGGGGCCGGGGCGCTCGAGCGCGCCGCGCAGCGCGGAGCGCAGGTCCTGGGGGTTCTCGACGCGCACGGCCGGGATGCCGATCGCCCGGGCGACGGCCGCGTAGTCGACCGACGGGGAGTCCGTGCCGAACGACGGGAGGCCGTCGACGAGCATCTCGAGTCGGACCATCCCGAGCGTCGCGTTGTCGAAGAGGACGATCTTCACGGGCAGGTCGTAGTGCTTGATGGTGACGAGCTCCCCGAGGAGCATCGAGAGCCCTCCGTCGCCCGCCATCGCGATGACCTGGCGCTCCGGCTGGGCGGCGGCCACGCCGATGGCGTGCGGCATGGCGTTGGCCATCGACCCGTGGAGGAAGGACCCGACGATCCGACGCTTCCCGTTGGGCCGGATGTAGCGGGCGGCCCACACGTTGCACATGCCGGTGTCGACCGTGAAGACGGCGTCCTCCGACGCCTCCTGGTCGAGGACGTCGGCGACGAGCTCGGGGTGGATCGGCGTCATCGTCTCGGCCTTGCTGCCCGAGTACGCACCGACCACGCCGTTCATGAGCCGGTCGTGCTTCTTGACCATGGAGTCGAGGAACTTGCGCGACTTGGCCGCGTCGACGAGCGGGAGGAGCGCGCGCACGGTCTCCCCGACGTCGCCGACGACGGCGAGGTCGAGGCGGGTGCGCCGCCCGAGGTGGGTCGGGTCGAGGTCGACCTGGGCGGTGCGCACGTTCTCGGGGAGGAACTGGTCGTACGGGAAGTCGGTGCCGAGGAGCACGAGCAGGTCGGCCTCCTGCGTCGCGTCGTAGCAGGCCCCGTAGCCGAGGAGGCCGGACATGCCGACGTCGAAGGGGTTGTCGTACTGGATCCACTCCTTGCCGCGCAGGGAGTGGCCGATCGGCGCGGCGATCTTGTCCGCGAGGGCGAGGACGTCGTCGTGCGCCCCACGGACACCGACGCCGGCGAAGAGCGTGACCTTCTTCGCCCCGTTGATCGCCTCGGCGAGGAGGCGCAGCGACTCCGGGTCGGGGATGACCCGCGGGCGGGGAGGGCGTGTCGAGACGTCGATGACCGGGCCCGGGGCGTCGTGGTCGGCGACGTCGCCCGGGATGGTGAGGACGGCGACTCCCGGCGCACCGTACGCGTGGTGGATCGCGGAGTTGATGACCCGCGGCGCCTGCGCCGGCGAGGAGATCATCTCGGAGTACACCGAGCACTCGGTGAAGAGGCGGTCCGGGTGCGTCTCCTGGAAGAACTGCGTACCGATCTGCTTGCTCGGGATGTGGCTCGCGATCGCGAGGACCGGCACCTTGGAACGGTTCGCGTCATAGAGCCCGTTGATGAGGTGGAGGTTCCCGGGGCCGCACGACCCGGCACACACGGCGAGGTTCCCGGTCACCTCGGCCTCCGCGGCCGCCGCGAAAGCAGCCGCCTCCTCGTGGCGCACGTGCACCCACGCGATGTCGGCACCGTCGTTCGCGGCACGCCGCACCGCGTCGACGATCGGGTTGAGACTGTCCCCCACGATCCCGTAGATGCGCTTGGCACCTGCCTCGATGATCTGCGCGACGAGCAGGTCGGCGACGGTCTGGTTGCGGACGTTCTTGGCCACGGGGGTCCCTTCGGCACGACGACTGGGTCCGTCCCATCGTGCGCCGGTTCGCCGCGGTGCGCCTGCGCAGCAGGACACCACGGCACCAGGCGGAACCTCAGGTCATCGTGGCTGTGACGAGGACGAGGACGAGGACGAGCAGGCTGATGAGCACGAGGCCGAGACGGAGCTGCGCCGAACGGTTGCGCGCGTCGCGCGCTTCAGGACTCCAGTCCTCCCAGTCGGCGGGCCGTCGGTACGCGACGCACAGGACGACGCCCGTGAGGATGACGGCACAGACGATCCCCACCATTCCGGCAAGGAGTCCGCCTGCCACGGCTTCGGCCCGGGGTGCGGCGGCCCCGAAGGCGTCGACGTAGTCGTAGCCGGTGGTGGGGGTCGGGAAGAACGACACGGTACCGATCCAGGCGGCGACGAGGAGGGCGAGCCCTCGGGCCCACCGCGGCGGTACGTCATCACCCCGTACGGTCATGAGCAGGAGGACGGCGACGATCGCGGGGAGGACCAGCCACAGGGCGCCGACGAGCTCGAGCGGGATGCGGCCGTCCGCCGCCGGGAGGACGGCGTCCGCGACGTTCTCGCGCCTGAGAGCGATGCACACCACGATCGAGACGAACGGCAGCGTGAGGAGGGCGGCGGCCCACCGGTCGAGGCGTGGATCACGCGCGGTGGTCCGGGGCGTGGTCGGCGGCATGGGTCGATGGTGGCACGCGTCGGGTGGCGACTCAGCCCGCGGTGCTCGCGTCGGGGGTCTCGGGTGCCGCGGTCGCCTCGACGACCTGGACCGTTCCGGATGCGCGCCGGCGCAGCACCGGCAGGAACGCGAGCGTCGTGAGCGCCGAGAAGGCCCCCGCGATCATGACGACCATGAAGCCGGCGTGCGCGCCGCCGTCGTCGATCTGCTGGCCGCCCACGGACATCCCGATCGAGACGCCCGCCGCGAGGGCCGTGCCCACCCACGTGAGACCTTCGGTGAGCTGCGCCGGTGGCACGAGGATCTGGACGAGGTTGTTGCCGTTGATGAGGGTTGGCGCGATGGCGAAGCCGACGAGGAACATGACGACCGCGAGCACGGGCAACGAGGTGACGAAGAGGAAGAGGCTCACACCAGCGGCGAGGAGCAGCATGCCGATGACGAAGCGGGACCACAGCGGCGAGAGCCAGTGCCTGGCCCCGTACCCGAGGCCGGAGACGAGCGACCCCGCCGCGAAGACCCCGAGGATCACGCCGGCGAGCGCCTCGTGGCCTGCCTCCTCGGCGAACGCGATCGTCGCGACGTCGACCGCGCCGAAGATCGCGCCCATCCCGACGAAGACGACGATGACGGCGACCATCCCACCGTTGAGGAGGACCGAACGGTGGTGCGAGCCCTCGACCCGCGGGGACGGTGGGGGCTCGGTCGCACGCGACGACAGGAACCACGTCCCGCCGATCGAGACAGCGAGGATGGGGACGACGAGACCGGCTGCGGGTGCGACGCTCGTCGCGAGAACGGTTGCGAGCATGGGGCCGATGACGAAGCAGAGCTCGTCGACGGCCGACTCGAACGAGTAGGCGGTGTGGAGCTGGCGCTTGTCGGGGAGGAGGTAGGACCATCGCGCCCGGACCATGGACCCGACCGAGCCGATCGTCCCGCCCACGAGGACGGCGAAGACGTAGAGCGTCGCCTCCGGTGCGCGCGTGACGGCGCAGGCGACGAGGGCGAGCAGCGACGTCGTCGTGACGACGAGCATCGGGCGCATGACGCGCGACTGCCCGTGCCGGTCGACCAGGCGGGCGATCTGCGGCGAGGCGATGGCCTGGGCCACGATGTAGACCGCGCTGACCCGGCTCCCGAGCGCGTACGAGCCGTGGATCTCCTGCAGCATGAGGAGGATGCCGATGCCCACCATCGACATCGGCAGCCGTGCGAGAGCACCGGCTCCCGAGAACCTCTTGGCGCCGGGGATCGCGAGGATCTCCGTGTACGGGTTGCGTGAGGGCTTCGTGGCGCCGGGCGGTGTGGCGGGGTGGTCGAGCACACCGCCAGTGTCTCATCCAGTGGACCTCAGGTCCGGTGCCGACCGGCGGCGCGCTGCGGCGTGCGCGTGCATCATGGGGATATGGGTACGAGCAACGACGCGAGAGACAGGCTCACTGTGACGCACGACGCAGCGGAGCACCGCTTCGAGATCCTGGCCGACGACGGGAGCGTCGCCGGGTTCCTGGTCTACGACCCGGTGGCAGCGACGACGCCCACCGGCAAGGACACGATCGTCATGGTCCACACCATCGTCCAGCCGGAGCACGAGGGCCAGGGCATCGGCTCTGCCCTGGCCCGTGCCGCGCTCGACCACGCGCGGGAGAAGAAGATGGTCGTCATCCCGGAATGCTCGTTCGTCCGAGCATTTGTCGAGAGGCACCCGGAATATCAGGACCTGCTGCCCTGAGAATTCCCCTCTTCGATATCACACGATCGTGGTGTCGGCCGTGACCTCGACCTTCTCCTCGTGCAGGAGGTCGCCCTGGTCGTCGACCGGGATCATCGTCACGGTGAACGTGATGGGCGAGCCTGCCTGGTAGCGGAAGTTCTGACCGTAGGAGAACTGGGTGTCGGCCTCCCACGGGAGGATGTACGGGTCGACGTACGACCCGGCTGCCGCTGCGCCGGAGTTGACCTCCTGTGCCTCGAAGAGGTCGCTGTCGACGACCGAGTCCATGCCCTGCATGTACGGCCAGTCGGCGTACCGTGCCGACACGTCCACGAGGCTCGCGCCGAGCGGGATGGCGCCGCCCGACGTGTTCGTCACGACGTAGTTGACGAACACGATGTCGGAACCCTCGGTGATGATCGGGTTGCCGTCGGGGTCGACGAACTGGCCGGTCTTCGTCGCCTGGGCCACGCCGACCTGGTAGATGTCCAGCGTGAACTGCTCCGACGTGACCGTGGTCAGGAGCGTCCCGGGAGTGGTGACGGGGTTCGCCCAGCTCGCGGCGGAGCCGGAGCCGGCGGGCGCCTCGGCCTCGTCGTCCTCGTCGGGCTCGGACTCCGTCTCCTCGGGCTCGGGTGCCTCGGTCTCCTCGGCGGTGGTGGTCGTCTCCTCGGGCTCGTCGCTCGAGCAGGCGCTCACCCCGACGAGCGTGAGGGCGGCGATGGACAGGGTGGCGATCCCGCGGGAGATCCGCATGGTGAATGTCTCGATTCGTCTCGGAAATGATCGGTGGCGATTCTTTTCGAGACTATCCCGCGACGCACTCTGACGATGACCGAGAGCATGGTGCGAACTACCCGTGGAACTCTCCCCATGCTGTGCGCGCTCTTTCACCCGGTGCGCGCGAATTCCCTGTCAGAAGAATCCTCCTGACAGGGAATCCTCGGTCAGGACGAGAGCGCGTCGGTGACGAGCGTGCGCGCCGCGTCCTGGACCTGGGTGAGGTGCTCCTCGGAGACGAACGACTCGGCGTAGATCTTGTAGACGTTCTCCGTGCCGGACGGACGTGCGGCGAACCAGGCGTTCTCCGTGGTCACCTTGAGCCCGCCGATCGCCGCACCGTTGCCGGGTGCCGTCGTGAGCTTCGCCGTGATGTCCTCGCCCGCGAGGCTGGAGGCCGTGACCTGCTCGGGGGACAGCTTCGCGAGGGTGGCCTTCTCCTCGAGGGTCGCGGGGGCGTCGACGCGGGCGTACCAGGACTGCCCGTAGGCGCCGACGAGGCCGGCGTGGTGCTCCGAGGGCGACTTCCCGGTCGTCGCGAGGATCTCTGCACCGAGCAGCGCGAGCAGGAGGCCGTCCTTGTCCGTGGTCCACACGCCGCCGTTCTTGCGCAGGAACGACGCACCGGCGGACTCTTCGCCGCCGAAGCCCACGGTGCCGTCGAGCAGGCCGGGGACGAACCACTTGAAGCCGACGGGGACCTCGTCGAGGCGACGGCCGAGACCACCGGCGACCCGGTCGATGAGAGCCGAGGACACGAGCGTCTTGCCGATGCCGGCGTCCGGCGACCAGTCGGGGCGCGCGCCGCCGTAGAGGTAGCTGATGGCCACGGCGAGGTAGTGGTTCGGGTTCATGAGGCCGGCGTCCGGCGTGACGATGCCGTGGCGGTCGGCGTCGGCGTCGTTCCCGGTCGCGATGTCGAAGGGCGCGTCGCCCTTCATCGTCTCGACGAGCGACGCCATGGCGTACGGCGACGAGCAGTCCATGCGGATCTTCGCGTCCCAGTCGAGCGTCATGAACGCCCACCGCGGGTCCACCTGCGGGTTGACGACGGTGAGGTCGAGCCCGTAGCGCTCGGCGATCGCTCCCCAGTACTCGACGGACGCGCCGCCGAGCGGGTCAGCGCCGATGCGCACGCCGGAGGACCGGATCGCGTCCATGTCGAGCACCGTGGCGAGGTCGTCGACGTACGCGACCATGAAGTCGTGCCGGTGCGTCGTGTCTGCCGCGAGCGCCTGCTCGAGGGGCATGCGGCGGACCTGGCCGACGCCGCTGCGCAGGATCTCGTTGGCGCGGTCCGCGATCCAGCTCGTCGCCTCGGAGTCGGCCGGGCCGCCGTGCGGCGGGTTGTACTTGAAGCCGCCGTCGCGTGGCGGGTTGTGCGACGGGGTGACGACGATGCCGTCGGCGAGCTCCGGCCCGGTCGTGCGCACGCCCTCGAGGGTGGCGGCACCGTTGTGGAGGAGGATCGCCTGCGAGACGGCTGGGGTCGGCGTGAAGGAGTCGCGTGCGTCGATGAACGTCTCGACCCCCGCGGCCGCGAGCACCTCGACCGCGGTCTGCCAGGCCGGCAGGGACAGCGCGTGCGTGTCACGACCGATGAACAGCGGGCCGTCCGTGCCGTGGTTGCGCCGGTACTCGACGATCGCGGCCGTCGTCGCGAGGATGTGCGCCTCGTTGAACGCGTGGTCGAGGCTGGACCCGCGGTGGCCCGACGTGCCGAACACGACCTTCTGCGACGGGTCGTCGACGTCGGGAGCGAGGTCGTAGTAGGCGCCGACCACGGCGTCCACGTCGATGAGGTCTTGAGCCTGGGCGAGGGTGCCTGCGCGGGGGTCCATGACTCGATCTTGGCATGCGGGAACCCACTTCGGCAGCGTGAAGCCCGAACGGCGGATATCGGGACATACATCGTGCTTCCGGTTCGTCCTGATGCGCGATCACCTGGCACCCTGCTCTGATGAGCCACTTCCTCCCCCGCGTCGCGGTACTCACCGTCGCCGCCCTGGCGCTCGCCGGCTGCAGCCAGGCCGCCGTGCCCGAGCCCGACACGACCGGGACAGCGGCTCCGTCGGCACCCGACGCTGACACGCTGACTCGGCAGGAGCCGACGTTCGCTGCGACGTCCCTGCCGGACGGGCTGATGCTCAGCGGTGCCGCGTTCGGTGCGGACGGCGTCGCACCCGTCGTGAACGAGACGATCGACGCGTGGGCGCTCCCGGGGCCGTGCGCAGCGGGCGCCCCGTCGACAGCCCTGGCCTCGCGCGAGGTGGCGTACAGCGACGACGCGGTCGAGCCGACCATCGCGACGCAACAGCTTGCGGTCTTCGCCGACGCGTCGGTCGCCGTGACCGAGGCCAAGCGGCTGGCAGACGTCATGGCGGCCTGCGCTGCCGCGTCGGTCGAGGGGACGTTCGTCGTCGAGGACGTGCGGGTCGGTGCACAGGGACGAGGGCTGGTCGTCAGCTACGACGGTGCGGTCGCGAGCGGTCGCGGGGACGACGCGCCCGGCTACTACCTCGTGACGACCCGCCGGGGCAACGCCGTCACCCTCGTCGGCCACCTCGGTGGCACGGCGAGCGTCGGGGAGTCCCGCACGAGCGCGGTGAAGGACGCTCAGGCGGCCTGGAGGCTCCTCTGCGTCTACGACTCGGCGGGCTGCTAGCCGCTGACCTGGCCGTACGGTTGGGTCTCTGGCAGCCTCGTCCCATGAGACCGACCCTTCGACACACCGCAGCCGTCGGCATCCTCGCTCTCGTCACGGTCCTCGGAGGGTGCAGCGACGCCGCGGCTCCCGAGGATGGCGCGTCGACCGGTCCGACCGAGCAGACGCAGGAGCCGGCACCGACCGCCGAACCCACCACCGAGGCACCGGTCGGGACGACGTTGCCGCCCGAGGTGATGCTCACGGGGGCCGACTTCGGCATGGACCGCGAGGACGCCGTCGTCACCGAGCCGATCGGCACGTGGGCGCTGCCGGACGCCTGTACCGGTGGGGTGCCGTCGACGGCCGCGGCCTCCCGCGGTGTCGCGTACGGGAACGGCGAGCTCGAGTCGACGGTGGGAACCCACCAGGTGGCGGTCTTCGCTGACGTGGCCGAGGCCACCGCCGAGGCGCAGCGGCTCGGCGACGTCATGACGGCGTGCGCTGCTGCTCCAGCGCAGGACGGGGGAGCGCTCTTCGTGGAGGACGTCCCAGTCGGAGCGCAAGGGAAAGGCCTGGCTGTCGACTACTACGGGACATCGGCGGGCACCGACGGGCAGGAGTCGCTCGGCTACTTCGTGGCGATCACGCGCCGGGGCAACGCCGTCACCCTCAGCGGGCACCTCGGCGGCGAGTCGTCGGTCGGGGAGTCCCGCACGAACGCCCTGAGCACGAGCCAGGCCGCCTGGGAGCTCCTGTGCATCTACGACTCGGCAGGCTGCTAGCCGCTGCCCGGACGCCGCACCACGGCAGGTAGGCTCGTCAGCATGGCCAAGAACACGTCCCCTGAGTTTGTCCTGCGTCCCTTCGAGGGCATCACGGGAGAGCCCGACCTCGTCGCGATGCGCGAGGTGGTGCCCGCGGCGACCGCGACCGCCCGCACCACGAAGGAGCACGGCGCACGCGACATCACGTTCACGACCGTCCTCCCGGGTGCGTGGGCCGCGCTGCACCGCACGGACGGTGCGATCTTCGTCGCCCTCCAGACGCATGCGGGCTCGGGCGACGCGAGCCGCGACCTGGCGCAGACCGTCCTCGACGCGATCGCGCTCGAGCCGGGCAGCTCCATCGCGCAGATCACGATCCCGGAGCCGGGACCGCGTCTCCAGGACATCCTCGACCCGTCCGTGCCGTTCGACGTCACCGTCCACGACACGTTCGAGTACTGGATGGACCCTGCCGAGGAGGTCACCGCCGAGATCCGCGAGTCCCTCGACGAGGCGAGCTCGACGATCATCGAGACCCGCAAGCTCACGACCGTCGACAGCGCCTACTGGTGCCGCATGGGCGCCCGCGAGTACCTGCGCTGGGCCATGCCGTTCAGCGAGGACACCGTCATCGACGCGGTCGCCCGCCTCCACGCCCGTCGTGAGTCCGGCTTCGGCGGGACGAAGTTCCTCGGTGCGTTCCGGTCTTCCGGCATCGTCATCCCCGTGTGGGAGCTGCCGAAGGGCTCGGAGGCGGAAGACGTCGAAGAGGCTGCGAAGGCGTTCTGGCCGATCTTCTCCGCAGAGCTCGAGAGCACCCAGCCGCTCGACGCCAACGAGCGCCGTGCCCGCGCGGGGATCGTCTCCCGCCAGGTCACGCTGCGCTGACGGCGAGTCGGGCTCCCCGTCGCGTGCCGGACACACAGGACCACTAGGGTTGGCCTCGTGAGTGGTGATCCGCAGTCCGAGCCCGGTGCGCAACCTGCACCCGGCGCACAGCCCGACCGGCCGAGGGTCGACGGCGTCGCTGCACGCCCGCAGACGCCCGACCAGCCCCCGGTGAAGGCCCGGCGCGCCAAGACGGCGGCGTCGAACCTCACCGGACGGGCCGCGACGCGCCAGCGCGTCGCGGTGATCATCCCGGCCAAGGACGAGTCACGCCGGATCGCCGCGACCGTCCGTGCCGCGAAGGCCATCCCGCACGTCGACCTCGTCCTCGTCGTCGACGACGGCAGCGAGGACAACACCCAGGACGTGGCCCGCGACGCGGGCGCCGTCGTGGTGCGTCACTCCCACAACCGGGGCAAGGCCTCGGCGATGGAGACCGGCGCGGCGGTCGTCGCGATGCGGGACGCCCCGGGACGCCCGCCACGACTTCTCCTGTTCATCGACGGCGACCTCGCCGAGACGGCCGTCAACACCGCGCCGCTCGTGCTGCCCGTCCTCGAAGGCCGCGCCGACATGTCGATCGCGCTCCTCCCGCCGCAGCCGGGTGCCGGCGGCCGGGGCATCGTGGTCGGCGCCGCACGACGCGCCATCTCCGCCATGACCGGCTGGACCCCCACGCAGCCCCTCTCGGGCATGCGCTGCATGACCCGGGAAGCCTTCGAGGCCGCCACGCCGCTGGCCCGCGGCTGGGGCGTCGAGACCGGCCTGACCATCGATCTCCTGCGCCTCGGCTACGTCGCCGTCGAGGTCCCGTGCGACCTGCGCCACCGGCCGTCCGGCACCGACTTCCGCGGACAGATGCACCGCGCGAGCCAGTACCGCGACGTGCTGCTCGCGGTGAACGCCCGCCGGGTGCGCGCTGTCGGGCACGCCGTCCGCGAGTCGAGGTCCAAGACCTCTCGCGGATCCCGCTGACCCAGCCGGCCCCGGTCAGGTCAGGCGCTTGTCCGTGTCGTGGACCACGCGCAGCCACCTGTAGCCGTAGCCGCTGAGCGCGAGCTCGGCCGAGCCGTCGGCGGAGAGGGTGACCTCGCCCGTCTCGAGGAGGTCGACCAGCCGCGCGTCACCGTCGAGCCCGGGAACGGTGACCGGGACGGTCACGGCGTGCGACGCGAAGTTGTGCACCGCGACCATCTGCCCCTGGGCCCCGGTGACGGAGTGCACGAGGACGGAGCTCTCAGGCTGGTCGAGCACGGCGAGCTCGCCCCAGCCGATCTCGGTCGAGTCGCGGTACCGGCGGACGAGCGTGCGCATGAAGCTCAGCAGCGAGTCGGGGTCGTGCCGCTGGTCGGCGACGTTGACGTGCTCGGGACCGAACCCGTCGTCGACCACGGGTGCCGGGAGGCGGGACGGGGCGGCTGCCGAGAAGCCGCCGTTCTTCCCTGACGTCCACTGCATCGGCGTCCGCACGGACTCGCGCCCTCCGGCGGCGAGGTTCTCGCCCATGCCGATCTCCTCGCCGTAGAACAGCACCGGGGTGCCGGGCATGGAGAACATGAGGCTGTACGTCATGCGGATCCGTCGCGGGTCACCCTCGAGCATGGCGGGCAGCCGCCGGGTGATCCCACGGCCGAAGACGCGCTGCTCCTCCTCCGGCGCGAAGGCCTCGAACACCTCCTCGCGCTCGGCGTCCGTGAGCTTGTCGAGCGTCACCTCGTCGTGGTTGCGCACGAAGTTGGCCCACTGGGACTCGCGGCTGAGCGGGGGTCGGCCCGCGAGGGCGGTCGCCAGGGGGCGCGCGTCGGAGCGGGCGAGCGACAGGTAGAGGGCCTGCATGGAGACGAAGTCGAACTGCATGGTGAGCTCGTCGCCGTCGTCCCCGCCGAAGTACTCGATCTGCTCCGCGTGCGGGAGGTTCACCTCGCCGAGGAGGATGCCGTCGCCCGTGCGGCGCCCGAGGAACGCGCGCAGGGACCTCAGGTAGTCGTGCGGGTCACCGTAGCTCTCGCCGCGCTCGACGGCCGCCACGGACGGTTCGATGAGGAAGGGCACCGCATCGACCCGGAAGCCGCTGAGCCCCAGCTCGAGCCAGAAGCCCATGACCTTCGCGATCTCCTCGCGGACGCGCGGGTTCTCGACGTTGAGGTCGGGCTGGTGCTTGTAGAAGCTGTGCAGGTAGTACTGGTTCGTCTTCTCGTCGAGCTGCCACACCCCGGTCTCCTCGCCGGGGAACACGGTCGGGGCCGGGTTCGCGGGCGGCTCGTCGCGCCAGATGTAGTAGTCGCGGTAGGGCGAGCTCTTGCTCGAGCGTGCGGCCTTGAACCACGGGTGCTTGTCGGAGGTGTGGTTGACGACGAGGTCGGCGATGACGCGCATGCCGCGGTCCTTGGCGGTGCGGAGGATCTCGACGAGGTCGCCGTGGTGGCCGAGCCGTGGGTCGACACCGTAGAAGTCGGTGATGTCGTAGCCGTCGTCGCGGTCGGGAGTCGGGTAGAACGGCATGAGCCACAGGCACGTCACACCGAGCTCGACGAGGTGGTCCATGCGCTGGGCGAGGCCGGCGAGGTCGCCGATCCCGTCGTCGTCCCAGTCCATGAAGGTCTCGACGTCGAGGCAGTAGACCACTGCGGTCTTCCACCAGAGGTCGGAGGTGTCGGTCATGCGCACGGGTTCAGCCTCGCGTCTCGGTCGTGGGGCGGGTCCGCAGCTGGGGCAGGACGTGCTCACCGAACGTGTCGATGAAGGCGGTCTGCTCGACGCCGACGTGGTGGAGGTACACCTCGTCGAAGCCGAGGCTCTGCAGCTCGCCGATGCGGTCGACGAAGAACGCGGGGTCGCTCGAGACGAGCACGGAGTCGTGCATGTGCTCCGGTCGCACGTGCTTGGCGGCCTCGTCGAAGCCCTCGGGCGTGTCGATGTCCCAGCACAGCGGTGGCGAGAACACGTTCGTGCGCCACTGGTCGTGCGCGACGGCGAGCGCCTCGTCGTCCGTGGGGGCGTAGCTGACGTGGACCTGGAGCACGAGGTCGCCGCGGCCGCCCGCACCCCGGTATGCGGAGATCATCTCCTGGAGCTTCTCGCGGGGCTGTGCGATCGTCGCGAGGCCGTCGGCCCATCCTGCGACCCACTCGGCCGTCGTGACGCTCACGGCCGCACCGATGAGGGGTGGGGGCGTCTCCGGCCGGGTCCACAGGCGGGCACGGTCGACCGTGACGAGACCGTCGCGGCTGACCTCCTTGCCGTCGAAGAGGTCGCGCATGACGTCGACGCACTCGAGCAGACGGGCGTTGCGCACGTCCTTGCGGGGCCAGGCGTCGCCCGTGATGTGCTCGTTCGCGTTCTCGCCCGAGCCGAGGGCGGCCCAGAAACGACCGGGGTACATGGCGGACAGGGTCGCCGCGGCCTGCGCGACGATCGCCGGGTGGTAGCGCTGCCCGGGCGCGTTGACCACACCGAGCTTGAGGTCCGTCGCCTCGAGGGCTGCACCGAGCCACGACCACGCGAACGCGGACTGGCCCTGGCGCTCGCTCCAGGGGGCGAAGTGGTCGGAGCACATCGCGGCCTCGAAGCCGGCGGCCTCAGCGTGCTTGACGGCGTCGAGGAGCTGACGCGGGTGGACCTGCTCGTGCGAGGCGTGGAAGCCGTAGATCGCCATGGGGAACCTTCCGATGGTGGGTGCGGCAATCCCCGAACCTAGCCCGGCTGCACCGTGACGGCATGTGCAGCGAGCATCCGCGTCTTGCGCAGCGTGAGCATCCAGCTCGCGTAGGTGGCGGCCACGAGCGGCACGAGGACGGACATCCCGACGGCGAGGACGACGATCCCGGAGTCGTTGACGAACGTCCCGATGACGAGGGCGATGACGACGCACAGGACGCCCGGGCCGAACATGGGGGCGTCGTTGTTGATCTGCTTGAGCGGTGCGCCGTCGGTGAGCCAGCGGTACCGCGAGCTGTCGTCGGAGCGTGACGCGTCGTGCAGCGGCCGTCCGAGGACGAGGACGATGACGGCGATCCCGGCGATGCCGACGAGAGCGAGGGGGTTGCGCAGAGTCTTGAAGTTGGCCTCGAGCTTGCGCGCGACGACGTCGAGGAGACCACCGTCGAGCACGGTGTCGACGAACCGGCCGAGGTGCGTGCGGTCCGCCTCGGGGCGCACCCAGTCGAGGACGGCGAACCCGCTGACGATGACGACCGCGCCGCCGAGGACGAGGGCGACCTTCTTCCAGTCGAGACGGATGCCTGCCGCGATGAGCGCCAGGATGGCGAACGCCGGGACGAGCGAGGGGGGACCGCCGAAGTCTGCGCCGATGCTCGGAGACCCGTCGAGGATCACCGCGACCGCGCCGATGAGCAGGACGGCGAGCGCGGCGAGCCGGCGGTAGCCCGCGGCGACGAGCCTGTTCGCGACGGCTGCAGCGACGAGGAGGGTCGTCGTCGCGAAGAGCGCGAAGGCGGTGTTGTTGAAGCCGTAGAAGCGGCCCGCGACGGTGGGCTGGATGCCCATGAGTGCCGAGACCTGCATGTGCGCCCCGGTGGCGACGTCGACGGCGAGGACGACCGCCGTGATCGTCGCGACCACACCCACCGGGCCGAACAGCCAGTTCCGCCACGGTGGGAGGACGGCCAGGGCCGTGATGACGAGGACCCACCCGAGCACGAGCGCGGTCAGGGCGAGCGTGGGCGCGCTCGTCGTCCACCACGGGCTGAGGTTCGCCAGGAGGGTCGCGACCGGGATGGCGGCGATCATGATGCTCGCGGCACGCAGGATCGTGAGGACAGGGACGGGCATCCTGGCGATCATCGGTGCGAGGCGGGATGCCAGACCCTGGCGCTCGGTCGGTCGCTCGGAGGCTGTTCCGAGGCGCTCCTCGTCCGCGATGTCGACAGCGGCCATGAACCGCCGGCTGAACGCGAAGGACACGGCACCGAAGAGGAGCAGGTTGACCGCGCAGTACAGGAGGAAGAACCCCTCGAGGAGGGGACGGGTCGCCAGGGCGTGAGTCTGGTCGTCGACGAGGCGGCTCACCCGGTCCGTGGTAGCCGTGCCGGAGCCGTCTCCGACCATCGGTGAGCCGACGAGGGTCCCGCGCGAGATCTCCTCGGTGAGGCTCAGGAGGTCCGCGAGCGTCGGCAGCACGTCGGTCCCCTGGACGAACCCGTGCTGGCGTGTCGAGCGGGAGGACAGGGTGCCCGGCTCCTGGTCGCCGCCGACCATCGCCACGACCTGCATGCGCGCGGTCGTGCTCGCCTCGGAGAGCGACGCGACGAGGACGGTCGTGTGCTCGAGCTCGGGGTCGTGCGAGCGGGCAGCCTCCAGCACCTCCCCGATCTGCGCGTCCACGACCGCGACGTCGATGGCGTGCAGCGCTTCCGAGGACGGCCCGGGAGGGTTGATCTCGTCGGGTGCGACCGTCTCGTCCTGCGACGCAGGCACGGGCTTCGGCTCCGCGGCATGGCCGAGGTTGCGCACCGAGCCCGGGTCGACGACGACGAGCCGGGACGTGTCGAGAGCCGCACCGACGGCCTCTCGGAGCCCCGGGTCCGCCTGGAGCCAGGTCGTGCCGGGGGAGAGTGGTGTGTAGCTGCCGGCGACCACCCCGTCGGCCGTCGCGAGGGCGATCGCCGCCCCGGGGCCGATCGCGGTCGCGGGCGTCGCGGTCGCGAGGAGGACGTCGCCGAGCGTCCCGAGCGTGGCGTCGAAGGTCTGCTCGCCGACCGCAGCGAGGTACTCGTCCCACGCGGGGACGGTCGATCCGGTGCCGGGCGCTGCGTTCTCCAGGAGTCGGCACGGCTCTGACTTGGCGTTGAAGACGTCGCCCGCACGCTTGCCCGCCGAGACCGCGAGCCAGCCGTCCGCAGGGCAGGTGGAGCTCTCCACGCTGCGGTCCACGAGGTTGCCGACGGCCCCTTGCTCCGCGAGCTCCCAGAGGACGGGGGTCGTCTCGGGGGAGACGTCCTCCCACGTGATCCCACCGGTCCCGACGAGCACGACGCGGTCCTCAGAGGGTGCGACGGCAGACGGCGCGGCGGCCACCGGGAGGTTCTGCTCGACGGCACCGGCAGGACCGGTGCCGGTCCCCAGGCCGAGGACGACGAGCAGGAGGATGCTCCCGATGCGTGTGCGCACCGAGGAGCGCGCGGACGTGGGGATCGGGTCGTGGTGCACCTCGTCAGCCTAGACGGGGGCCGATCACGCTCGGGTCCACGCGCGGGGGCGTCCGGTGGAACCGGTGTGGAGGTTGTGCGGCGTGAGATCGAGCACGGTCAGCGCGAGCCGAGCCTGGGGATCGGGGACCGCACGACGAGGGCGAGCGGCTCGACCCACGTGCGGACCTCGACCGCGCGCCCGAGGACGTCGCCGTCGACCTGCACCTGCTCGCCACGCTCGACGCGCAGCAGCACCTGCTCCGCGCGTGCGTGGTCGATGCGGCCGATCTTGTTGGGCAGGTCGTTCTTCAGGCCGAAGCCCTGCATGACGACCTCGCCGAACAGCTGTGCCCACCCCATGATCCCGCCGCGGGTGTCGATGGCGGCGACGTCGTGGATCCCGTCGTCGATGACAGCATCGGGGATGAGGGTGATCCCGCCAGGGAGCTTCCCGCAGTTGCCGACCATGAGCGTGCGGAGCTTCGCATGCACGGGCGGCTTCTCGTCCAGGGTGATCGTCATCTCGACCCGGCGGCCGTGGAGGTGCCGTGCTCCGGCGAGGAAGTAGGCCATCCACCCGACCTTGGACTTGAGCGTCGCGTCCGTGTCGGCGACCATCGCGGCGTCGAAGCCGAGGCCCGCGATGACGAGGAAGATGTGCTTCTTCGTGTCGGCCGGTGCCAGCGCCGACACCTCGGGGTCCGGAGGCCCGGTGTCGAGCTGCTTCTCGCCCGTGACCTTCTCCCGAGACCCCTTCACCAGGACCTCCGGGTCGACGGGCGCGGGAACGAGGACCTGGAGCCATCCCACGTCGATCGACCTGTCCCGGCCCTTGAGGATGATGTCGAACGCCTCCTCACGGTCGGTGACGGAGATGTCGAGGTTGCGGGCGAGGAGGTTGCCGGTGCCCAGCGGGAGCAGCGCCATCGGAGTCCCCGTGCCGACCATGCCCTCGGCGACGGCGCGCACGGTGCCGTCACCGCCGACCGCGACGACGAGGTCGGCCCCGCGGTCGAGCGCCTCGCGCGTCTGGCCGACGCCCGGGTCCTCGACCGTCGTCTCCAACCACAACGGCTCCGGCAGCCTCTCCGCAGCGCACCGTGCGAAGAGCGCGACCTTGATCGCCTCCGCACCGTTCTTCGACGGGTTCGCGACGAACGCGAGGAGAGGTCCCGACGGCGCGACGTCGTCGCCGGACACCTGTCCGGTCTCCCGGGCCGCGAGCTCTGCCCGCAGCACCGCGTGCTGCCGCAGGAGCACGAGCGTCAAGCCGATCGCGACGAGCGCGACGACGATCGCAGCGGTGAGCAGCCAACCTTCCAGTCCCATGCGCACACGGTAGGCCCTGGGGAGCCCCGTCGCGCAGCCGGCCACAGCCGAGGACGCCCCCCCGGGGTGGTGCGCCGCGTGCCCGGCGGCGAGTGGATACCCTTGCACGGTGATTGATCTCCGTGTCGTACGTGACAACCCCGACCTCGTCCGCGCCAGCCAGTCGGCGCGCGGTGACGATCCCGCGCTCGTCGACCAGCTGCTCGACGCCGATGCGCGACGGAGGTCCGCGCTCACGGAGTTCGAGCAGCTGCGTGCTGAGCAGAAGTCCCTCGGGAAGCAGGTCGCCGCAGCGAAGGGCGACGAGAAGGTCGAGCTCCTCGCGCACACGAAGCGGATCGCCGAGCAGGTCAAGGGCCTCCAGGCCGAGGCTGCCGAGGCCGAGAAGACGCTCGACGCGCTGTCCTTCCAGGTGTCGAACCTCGTCGAGGGGGCGCCTCCCGGCGGCGAGGACGACTTCGTCGTGCTGCGCACCGAGGGCACTCCCCGCGACTTCGCAGCCGAGGGCTTCACGCCCCGGGACCACCTGGACCTCGGCGAGCGTCTCGGCGCGATCGACACGGCGCGCGGCGCCAAGGTCTCCGGCGCGCGCTTCTACTTCCTCACCGGCATCGGTGCGCGTCTCGAGCTCGCGCTCCTCAACGCCGCCATGGACACCGCGCTCGCGGCCGGATTCACACCGATGATCACGCCGACGCTCGTCAAGCCCGAGGTCATGGCCGGCACGGGGTACCTCGGCAAGCACGCGGACGAGATCTACCACCTCGAGGAGGACGACCTCTACCTCACGGGCACGAGCGAGGTGGCGCTCGCGGGCTACCACGCGGACGAGATCCTCGACCTCACCGGCGGGCCGAAGCGCTATGCGGGGTGGAGCGCGTGCTACCGGCGTGAGGCCGGCTCGTACGGCAAGGACACCCGCGGGATCATCCGCGTGCACCAGTTCCACAAGGTGGAGATGTTCTCGTACGTGCCGATGGAGGAGGCCGACGCGGAGCACCAGCGTCTCCTGGCGTGGGAGGAGCAGATGCTCGCCGCTGTCGAGCTGCCCTACCGGGTCATCGACACGGCGGCGGGCGACCTCGGGTCGAGCGCCGCGCGCAAGTTCGACTGCGAGGCGTGGCTCCCGACGCAGGAGCGGTTCCTCGAGCTGACGTCGACGTCCAACTGCACGACCTTCCAGGCGCGTCGCCTCGGCACGCGGGAGCGCACGGCGTCGGGCGAGACCCGCCCGGTGGCGACGCTCAACGGGACGCTGGGGACCACGCGGTGGATCGTCGCGATCCTCGAGAACCACCAGCAGGCGGACGGCTCGGTCCGTGTCCCCGTGGGCCTGCGCCCCTACCTCGGGGGCCTCGAGGTCATGGAGCCCACGAACCGATGACCTTCGACCTCGGGAGCTCGGTCGAGAGGGCTGCGACGCCGGGTCCGGCGGTGCCGTCGCGCCCGACGGTGCCCGACGCGCTGCAGGCCGATCGCAAGCTCGTCGCGCTCGACGTCGACGGGACGCTCATGACGTACGACGAGTTCTTGTCGGAGGAGATCTGCGACGCGGTCTCGGACGTCCGTGCCGCGGGCCACCAGGTGGTGCTCGCGACGGGCAGGCCGCTCGTCGCGCTCATGCCGGTGGCGCACCTGCTCGGCATCGACGACGGATGGGTCGTGTGCTCGAACGGGTCGGTCACGGCACGGATCGCTCCGGGGTCGCCGAACGGCTTCGTGCTCGACGACGTCGTCATGTTCGACCCGCACCATGCGCTGCGGGTGGTGCGCGACCACATGCCGTTGGCGAAGGTCGCCGTCGAGGAGATCGGCGTCGGCTACTGGGTGAACGAGGTCTTCCCCGAGCGCATGCTCCACGGCCTGCACACGGTGATGGAGTTCGAGGAGCTCTGCGGCCGGGAGACGGCGCGGGTCGTCGCTGCGGACGCCCAGGCGCCGAGCCGGGACTTCCAGGAGGCGCTGCGTCTCCTGGGCCTCATCGACACGTACTTCGTCATCGGCGGCACGCGGTGGATGGACGTCGCCCCGCACGGTGTGACGAAGGCGTCGGCCCTCGAGCGCCTGCGCGGTCTCATGGGTATCGCCCGCGAGCACACTGTCGCGATCGGCGACGGCGGCAACGACCTCGACATGCTCGCCTGGGCCGGCCGCGGTGTCGCGATGGGCCACGCCGAGGCGCAGGTCATCGCCGCAGCCGACGAGGTCACGGGGTCGATCCTCGACGACGGAGCCGTCCCCGTCCTGAGAAGTCTTCTGACGGGCTGAGTCGTGGCGCACGGGATCGGCGACGTCGCCAGAGCCGCGGGAGTCTCCACGGCGACGGTCTCCCGCGCCCTGCGGGGCCTGCCGAACGTCTCGGAGGAGACCCGTGAGCGGGTGCGGGCCGTCGCGCTCGCGCTCGGGTACGTCGCGTCACCGTCGGCCGCGAGCCTGGCGTCGGGCCGCATGCGGACGATCGGTCTGCTGACACCGTGGGTGAACCGGTGGTTCTTCGCGAACGTCATCGAGGGGGCCGAGCGGACGTTGCGCGAGGTCGGTTTCGACGCGCTCCTCTACACGTTCGACATCGCGCGGGAGCAGCCGCGCCGCGCGGTCGACCCCGGGGTCCTGCGCCGACGGGTCGACGGGACGCTCGTGGTGGGCCTGCCGCTGCGGGACGCCGAGGTGCAGGCGCTGGAGGCGCTCGGCCAGCCGCTGGGCTTCGTGGGGACCGGTCGCGACGACCACCTGACGGTCCGCCTCGACGACCACGCGGCCGGGGTCCGCGCGACGGAGCACCTCGTCGCGCTCGGACACCGGGCGATCGGTCACGTGTCGGGGACTCCGGACGACCACCAGTCGTGGTCCCCGCCGATCGCGCGCCGGGCCGGGTGGGTCGACGCGTTGACCCGCGCCGGGTCGCCGCCGCAGCCGGGATGGGAGATCAACGGGAACTTCGACGTCCCCGGGGGCCGTGCGTCGACACACACGCTGCTCGACGCCCACCCGGAGATCACGGCCGTGTTCGCGGCGTCGGACGAGATGGCGATGGGCGTGATCCTCGCGGCTCGGGACCGGGGCCTGAGGGTCCCGGAGGACCTCTCGGTCATCGGCATCGACGGTCATGACCTGGGTGAGCTCGTAGGGCTGACGACCGTGTCGCAGGACGCGTCCGGCCAGGGGGCTCAGGCGGCGGCGCTGCTGCTCGAGCTCATCGCAGGTGGTGAGACGGAGATGCAGGTGATCCACCCGACGCGCCTCGTCGTGCGGGAATCGACGGCACCGCCCCATTCGTGAGGGGCGTGACTGAATCGTTATCCCGTGAAATCGATTCAGCGCTTGCGGAAGAGTCATGTAAGCGCTTGCATAGGGTCCGAAGGCAAGGACGCCGGCATCGCCGTCGTCCCAGGCCACGACGCCTGACCGTGACGATCACGACGATGTGAGGAACCTCGATGATGAGAAATTCAATGCGCCGCAGCTCCGCGGCCCTGGCGACCGGGGCGGCACTCGCCCTCGTGCTCTCCGCATGTGCCCCCAGCTCCAACGACGACGACGGTGGCGACAGCACCGACACGATGGCGGCCGTCGACGTCCCCGAGATCGACTGCGCACCCTACGAGGAGTTCGGCGACCTGGACGGCACGACCGTCTCGATCTACACCTCGATCGTCACGCCCGAGCAGGAGGACCAGGAAGCGTCCTACGACCCGTTCGAGGAGTGCACCGGCGTCACGGTCGAGTACGAGGGCTCGCGCGAGTTCGAGGCGCAGCTCCTCGTCCGCCTCGAGGCCGGCAACGCCCCCGACATCGCGTTCGTGCCCCAGCCCGGGCTCCTCAAGACGATCGTCGCCGACACCGGTGCGGCCGTGGCCGCCCCCGAGGCGACCGTCGCGAACGTCGACGAGTTCTTCTCCGAGTCCTGGAAGGAGTACGGGACGGTCGACGGGACCTTCTACGCGGCACCGCTCGGCGCCAACGTGAAGTCCTACGTCTGGTACTCACCCTCCGCGTTCGAGGAGGCCGGCTACGAGATCCCCACCACGTGGGACGACATGATCGCGCTGTCCGACCAGATCGTCGAGGACGGCAGCATCCCGTGGTGCGCAGGCATCGGCTCCGGTGACGCCACCGGCTGGCCCGCCACCGACTGGGTCGAGGACGTCGTGCTCCGCAGCGCCGGCGCCGAGGCCTACGACCAGTGGTACACCCACGAGATCCCCTTCAACGACCCGCAGATCGTCGAGTCCCTCGACGAGGTCGCCGGCATCCTCAAGAACGAGGCCTACGTCAACGCGGGCTTCGGTGGGGTCCAGTCGATCGCCGCGACCGAGTGGGACGGCGCCGGAGCGCCCATCCTCGACGGCAACTGCTGGATGCACCGCGCCGCGAACTTCTACCAGAACCAGTGGCCCGAGGGCACGGACGTCTCCGAGGACGGCGACGTCTACGCCTTCTACCTGCCGTCGATGACCGAGGGTGAGAAGCCGATCCTCGGTGGTGGCGAGTTCGTCACCGCGTTCGCCGACCGTCCCGAGGTCCAGGCCTTCCAGACGTACCTCTCCAGCGCCGACTGGGCCAACGTCAAGGCCGCCGTCACCACCCGTGGTGGCTGGGTCAGCGCGAACACGGGCCTCGACTCCGAGCTGCTCGCCACGGACTTCGACCGGCTCTCCGCCGACCTGCTGTCCGACCCCGAGGCGATCTTCCGCTTCGACGGCTCGGACCTCATGCCGGGCGCAGTGGGCGCCGGGACGTTCTGGTCCGAGATGGTGTCGTTCTTCGCCGAGGACAAGAGCTCGCAGGACGTCGCTGACGTAGGACCGACAGGGGCCCGCCCACGCGGCGGGTCCTTGTGGCACGTCGGCAGCGGGCCGGCACGCGTCACCCCATGCTCATCCCATCCCCGTGCGCAAGACGGGTAGTACGGAGGCCCCGATGGACTGGCTGCTCCACGCCGACACCACGACCGAGAAGCTCTTGGTCATGGTCGTCGCGATCCTTCTGTTCGTCGTCCTCATGGGCGTGATCCTCTTCGCGGTCGACAGACCGAAGAACCCACCGAAGTGGATCGTCACGGTCGGGTTCCTCGGCCCGGCGGTCCTGCTCATCATCTTCGGTCTCGTCTATCCCGGCCTGCGGACGATCTACAGCTCGTTCTTCGACCGGACCGGTGACAACTACGTCGGGCTCGACAACTACGTCAGGGCCTTCACCCAGGACCAGTTCCAGCAGGTGCTGACCAACACAGCCCTGTGGGTCGTGCTCGTGCCGCTCGTGGCGACGTTCCTCGGTCTTCTCTACGCGGTCCTCGTCGACCGGACCCGGTTCGAGAAGTTCGCCAAGGTGCTCATCTTCCTGCCCATGGCGATCTCCATGGTCGGCGCGGGCATCATCTGGAAGTTCGTCTACGAGTTCCGGCCCGCGCAGCAGGGCATCCCCCAGGTGGGACTGCTCAACCAGGTCCTCGTGTGGATCGGGCTCGAGCCGCAGCAGTTCCTCCTCAACCAGCCGTTCAACACCTTCTTCCTCATCGCCGTGATGATCTGGATCCAGACGGGTTTCGCGATGACGATCCTGTCGGCCGCGATCAAGGCGATCCCCGACGACATCGTCGAGGCGGCCCGCCTCGACGGCCTCAGCGGGGTGGGCATGTTCCGGTTCATCACGGTGCCGAGCATCCGCCCGGCCCTCGTCGTCGTCGTGACGACGATCGCGATGGGCACGCTCAAGGTCTTCGACATCGTCCGGACGATGACCGGCGGGAACTACGGAACGTCGGTCGTGGCGAACGAGTTCTACACGCAGAGCTTCAGGCAGGGCGAGCGAGGCTTCGGCGCCGCCCTCGCGGTGGTGCTCTTCATCTTCGTCATCCCGATCGTGATGTACAACGTCCGGCAGCTGCGTATGACGGAGGAGATCCGATGAGTGTCCCGATTCCGCCGGTGAAGCTCACCGAGCAGGACGAGAAGACCACCCCGAAGGGCCCGGCAGCGAAGCTGGCCCGCATCGACCGCCGTGCCGGAGTCGCGAAGAAGCAGCTCACGTCCCGGTGGGCCACCCTCACCGCGGTGATCATCGCGCTCCTGTGGACCATTCCGACGCTCGGCCTGTTCATCACGTCGTTCCGCCCCGAACAGGACATCCGCAGCAGCGGATGGTGGACCACGCTCACGCGGCCGTGGTTCAACTTCGACAACTACGACGCGGCGCTCAACGGCAGCACGACGCAGCTCTCGACGTTCTTCATCAACTCGATCGTCGTCACGCTGCCCGCGGTGATCATCCCGATCACCCTGGCGCTCCTCGCGTCCTACGCGTTCGCGTGGATCGACTTCCGCGGCAAGAACATCCTCTTCGTCGCAGTGTTCGCGCTCCAGGTCGTCCCCATCCAGGTGACGCTCATCCCGCTGCTCTCGCAGTACGTGGACTGGGGCCTCGAAGGCACGTTCTGGGCGGTGTGGCTCTCGCACTCGATCTTCGCGCTGCCGCTCGCGATCTTCCTCCTCCACAACTTCATGAAGGAGATCCCGCGCTCGCTCATCGAGGCCGCCCGCATGGACGGAGCGGGCCACGTGAAGATCTTCTTCCAGGTCCTCATGCCGCTCCTGGTGCCCGCGATCGCGTCGTTCGGGATCTTCCAGTTCCTGTGGGTGTGGAACGACCTGCTCGTGTCCCTGACCTTCGCCGGAGGTGGCCGGAACGTCGCACCGCTGACGGTCCGTGTCGCAGAGATGGCGGGCTCGCGCGGCGGAGACTGGCACATCCTGTCCGCAGGCGCGTTCATCTCGATGATCGTCCCGATGATCGTGTTCCTCGCCCTCCAGCGCTACTTCGTCCGCGGCCTCCTCGCGGGGTCCGTCAAGGGCTGACGCGGACCGCGTCGCGCCGGCTAGGTCGCCGGGCGAGCGGGAGAGGCGTCAGAGGTACTGGCCGTCGTGGGAGAGACCTGGCGGTAGCGCCTGGACCGGCCCACGACCGTGGGTGAGCTGGGCCTGCGATGCCATGTGCTGCGCCACGAGTGCCGTCTGCAGCCCGTGGAACAGACCTTCGAGCCACCCGACGAGCTGGGCCTGCGCGATGCGCAGCTCCGCGTCGGAAGGCACCACGTCGTCCGTGAAGGGCAGCGTGATGCGGTGCAGCTCGGCGACGAGGTCCTCGGACAGCCCGCCCTCGAGCTCCTTGAGCGAACGCTCGTGGATCGCGGCGAGGCGGGTGCGAGCAGCCTCGTCGAGCGGCGCGCTGCGCACCTCGTCGAGCATGCGCTTGATCATCTCGCCGATCCGCATGACCTTCGCCGGCTCCTCGATGACCGTGTGCGTCGACGTGTCGTCGTCCTGCGTGGTGACCTCGGTGGAGACGGGCTCGGACGGCGTGACGGGCTCCGTGGGCGGGACGGGTTCCGTGCTCTGCGCCGGGCTCGCTCCGGGGGCGTCGTTCGGTCCGGGGGTGCTGTCGGTGCGCTCCATCGGACCAGTCTTGCGCATCGGCCCTCAGGGGACGAGGAGGACCTTGCCGAAGACCTCTCCGGAGTCCAGCAGGCGGTGCGCCTCAGGAGCCTCGGAGAGAGGGAGCCGCGCATGGACGACGGGTCGGAGCCGACCGTCGTCGAGCATCGGCCAGACGGCGGCGGCGACGTCCGCGACGATGCGCGCCTTCTCCTCGCGCGGGCGCGCACGCAACGTGGTCCCGACGACGCGCGCCCGCCGCGCCAGGAGCAGCCCCAGGTCGAGCTCGCCGCGGCGCCCCTTCTGGGTGCCGATGACGACGAGGGTCCCTCCCGTGGCCAGGCTGCGCACGTTCGCGTCGAGGTAGGCCGCGCCCACCACGTCGAGGATGACGTCCGCCCCGTGACCACCGGTCGCCTCGCGGACGAGGCCCGGGAGCTCCAGGGCGAAGTGATCGCCGTCCGGGCGGTGGTAGACGAACCCGGCCTCGGCGCCGAGCGCCCGGCAGCGGTCGACGCGCTCGGCGTCCCGGGCCGTGACGAGCACGTGCGCGCCGAGCGCTGCCGCGAGCTGGATCGCCGCGGTGCCGACTCCTCCCGAGCCGCCGTGCACGAGCACGTGGTCGCCCGCGCGGAGCCCGCCCGCGTCGACGAGGTTGCTCCAGGCCGTGCAGACGGCCTCGGGCAGCGCAGCGGCGTCGACGAGATCGAGGTGGTCCGGGACGGCGAGCAGCTGCCCCTCCGGGACGACGGCCAGCGAGGCGTACCCACCGCCCTCGAGCAGCCCGGCCACACGGTCGCCGATCTGCCAGCGCGTCACCTCCGCGCCGAGTCCTGTGACGACCCCGGAGATCTCCAGCCCGGGCCAGGACGGCGCGCCAGGGGGTGGCGGATAGTGCCCTTGACGTTGGAGAATGTCCGCGCGGTTGACGCCAGCGGCAGAGACTGCGACAAGCACCTCACCCCTCCCCGGGGCAGGGTCTGCGGTCTCGACGGACGACAGGACATCAGGATCGCCGACGCTTGTGATTTCAACCACGTGCATACTTGTCACCCTACGGCCACTCGGCCGGGGCAGCGAGATGCAGGCAGCAGTGGGTTAAACACCAGCGTTCTCCTTAAGAGAGCCTGGTTGTCGGTCGATGGTGCTCTTGCGGACGAAGCAGCACGTGCAGCACCCCCGTACGCGCAACGACGTCGCAACAGCTAGAGACAGCAACAGGAAGGGAAGCACATGCTCCGGAGACTGAGTGTGCGAGGAAAGATCCTCGCCGCCCTCGCCGTACCGGTGCTCGTGCTGTTCCTCGCAGCGTCCATCTTCTCCTTCCAGTCCATCCGCGATCTCCAGGTCGCGGGCCAGTCTCAGGACATCGTCGCCCTGCTCGACCAGGGCGAGGTCGTCACGACCGCCCTGCAGACCGAGCGTGAGGCGTCCGTCGCCGTCAACGAGGCCCCGCAAGGCCGCGAGCCCGAGATCATCGAGGCCCGCCGGCTCGCCACAGCAGCCCTGACCGCCGCCCGCGCCGACACCAACTCCTCGCTCGACAGCCTCCGTGCCAGCTACGCCGAGCTCGACATCAGCCTCCTCGACCCCGCGGTCACCGCGACGCTCGTGTCCGTGAGCGAGAACAACCAGACCCTCCTCGTGTCGGTCCGTGACTTCGTCAACCGCAAGGCCGGCACGTCGGCGGTCATCTCCGACCGCTACTCCGCGCTCGTCCTGCAGTTCCTCAAGGTCCCCCAGGCGCTCGCCGACGAGCTCACCGACCGACAGGTCGCCGGGTACCTGTCCTCCTACGTGTCGGCAGGGCGGCTCATCGACGCAGTCCGCTCCGAGGGTCCGCTCGTCCAGAAGGTCCTCAACACCACGCTCGCCGGGCAGGCGATCGAGAGCGAGCAGCGCAACATGACCGCTGTCATCGCCGGGACGGACGCGGCACGCGAGACCGCATCGACCTCCGTCGCGGCGCTCGACATCCCCCAGCTCATCGTGGAGCGTCCGGGTGGTCAGTACACCTCGATGCGGCAGATCCTCGGTACCGGTGAGACGGAGCGCATCACCGCGCCGCTCGCGGACCAGTGGGCGAAGGTCAACACCGACGAGATCAACAGCCTCGTCCCGCTCCAGGGCGAGCTCTCGTCCCTCGCGAGCGACGCGGCCAGCAACGAGGTCGCGGACGCGCGGACCGTCGCCATCTACACGATCCTCATCACGGTCGTCACCGTGCTCGCGTCGATCCTCATCGCGCTGCTCATCTCGCGCCGCATCACCGTCCCGCTGCGCAACCTGGCCAAGGCCGCACAGGACGTCCGGGCCGAGCTCCCGAAGCTCGTCGAGCAGGTGTCGGTACCGGGCCAGGGCCCGGAGCTCACCCTGACGACCATCACCGTCGAGTCCACCGACGAGGTGGGCCAGCTCGCCGCAGCGTTCAACGACGTCAACTCGACCACCGTCGAGGTCGCCCGCGAGCAGGCAGCCCTCCGAGGCTCCATCGCCGAGATGTTCGTCAACGTGGCCCGCCGCGACCACGTCCTCCTCAACCGCCAGCTCGCCTTCCTCGACGAGCTCGAGCGGTCCGAGGAAGACGCGAACGTCCTCGCGAACCTCTTCCGCCTCGACCACCTCGCCACCCGGATGCGCCGCAACTCCGAGTCGCTCCTCGTGCTCGCCGGCATCGACTCCGGTCGTCGCGTGCGCCAGCCGATGCCCGTCTCCGACGTGGTGCGCACCGCGTCGTCCGAGATCGAGCTCTACGACCGCGTCCGCCTCAACCTCGAGGCCGACCCGCTCATCCTCGGCCACAACGCCCTCAACGCCGCGCACCTCATCGCCGAGCTCCTCGAGAACGCGACGATGTTCTCCGAACCGCACTCGCCGGTCGAGGTCACGACCAACCGCACGTCTCGCTACGTCACCGTCGAGGTCCGTGACCACGGTCTCGGGATGAGCCCCGAGGACATCGAGGCCGCGAACACCAAGGTCGCGTCCCGTTCCGCGTCCGACGTCATCGGTGTCCAGCGCCTCGGCCTGTTCGTGGTCGGTCGGCTCGCCGACCGCCTCGGTGCGCACGTCCTCTTCGCCCGCGCGAGCGACGGCAGCGCCGGCACCGTGGCGACGGTGTCGTTCCCCGGCAGCCTGTTCGTCGACGACAACGACGTGCCGCTCCAGGGTCCGACCGACCCGCTGAGCGCGTCCAACCGCCAGGCGACCGAGCAGTGGATGGCACCCGAGGCCGAGATGGCCGTGCCTGTCGACCTCGAGGCGCTCACCGACGGCTCCACGAGCATCGGCATGCCCCGCCGCCGCAGCTCGGTCAGCACCTCCGAGACGCCTGCCGTGGCGACCAGCACGCCCGATGCCTCGGACACCCAGAGCGCGATGGTCCTGCCACCGCTCGAGTCCGCCAACCCGGCGATCGACCTCTCGAGCCCCGGGGACCTCAACTGGAGCCCTGCCCAGGCGCTCGACGAGCGGCTCCCGCTCGGACTCCCGAGCCGTGCGCGCAACACCGAGGCGCCTGCCGCCTTCGGTCACCTCGAGCCGCTGCAGGACGAGCCGATCCTCGACGGCGAGCGTCGCAGCGCGATGTTCAACAAGTTCCGCACCCGCAGCTCTGTCGACGCCGACGCGACCACGGACCAGCCCACGGAGCTCGAGCAGGAGCAGGAGCAGCCCGTCGAGGCTCCCGCCGCCTTCGAGCCCGAGGTCGGGCTCACGCACGAGACCCCGATGTCCGGCGGCGGCGTTCTCAGCGAGAGCCGTTTCGACCCGTCGGAGCTCACCCGGTCGCAGTACGCGATCGACGACTACGAGTCCCTGCCGGCGACCGGGCTGGGCGAGTTCGACTCGCAGTACGCCCAGCCTGACGCGTACGCACCGCTCGAGGAGCAGGCACCTCAGGACGAGTACGTCGCCGCGGACGAGTACGTCGCGCAGCACGACGCCGTCGAGCACGACGAGCAGCCGTTCTCGACCTCGCGCTTCGAGCGTCCTCAGGACGTCCAGCCCGAGCCGCAGCCGATGGTCATCCCCGGTCTCGAGCCGGACGAGGACGAGCTTCTCTGGTCTCCACAGGAAGAGGTCCCGGCCGCGCAGTGGCAGGACGACGACGCCCCCGCGTGGCAGCCGGAGCAGCAGTGGGAGCCGCAGGCAGACAGCGGTGAGTCGACGTTCGAGCCCGTGCAGCGCTACGAGTCGCTGCCCGCGATCGACTCCTCCCGCAACCGTGTGGCGCCCGAGCCGCAGCCGTTCGAGCCCGTGCAGCAGTTCGAGCCGCTCCCGGCCTTCGGGAGCAGCCCCCGGGCCGAGGCCCCCGCGCCGCGTGCTCCCGAGCCCGACGTCTTCGAGCCCGTGCAGCGCTTCGAGCCGCTGCCCGGTGCCGAGAACCGCAGCGCGCCGGTCGACGCCCCGTCACGGATGTCCGACCTGTCCCAGGGCTTCCAGCAGCAGCAGGCTTTCCAGCAGCAGCAGCAGGGCTTCCAGGAGCCGCAGGGTTTCCAGCCCGTCGAGCGCTTCGAGCCGCTGCCTGCGGCGCAGGCGCCCGAGAGCCCCGTCGCGCCCCCGGCCGCCCCACCGCTGAGGACACGCGGGTCGTTCGGCGATCCCACGCCCCAGAGCCAGTCTGCCGACGAGCCGTACCGCCCGATCGAGCAGCACCGCCCCATCGAGCAGCAGCGCCCGCTCGAGCAGCAGCGCCCGCCGGAGCAGTACCGTCCGACCGAGCCGCCCGTCCAGTCGGAGCAGCGCTTCGAGCCGACGCCGCGTCGCGAGCCTGCACAGCCCGAGCGCGACGAGCCCGTGCGTCGACCCGAGCCGACTCGCGCCGAGGCCCAGGTCGAGTCCACCCCCCAGTGGGCACCGACGGTCGGGAGCACGCCGGCGCTGCCGAGCTTCGCCGACGTCGTCGCCGATGCGCCGACACGCCGCGGGAACGCCCGGCACACCGCCGAGACGACCCGGCGCGGACCGTTCGCCTGGCTGCGACGCCGCGGCGAAGACAACGAGCCGCGGCCTGCCACCTCGGAGGTCCCGGTGCAGCGCACCGAGGCGCCGCAGGCTGCCCGGCCGATGTTCGTCCCGGAGCCCGTGCAGGCTGCCGCCCCGATCCGTCACTCGACGGTGACGGCGGGGCAGCCCTTCGAGCCGCAGCCGCGGCCCGGGCAGGCTTTCGAGCCGTCGCCCGAGCCCGCCAGAGACCAGCAGGCCAGCAGGACGATGCGCGCGCAGCAGTTCGCGCCGCTCCCCGCGGACCAGGCCGCGCCGCAGCAGCCGCTGCGCGTCGGCCCGCCGGCTCCGACCGAGTCGCGCGGCAACATGTGGAGCCCGCACCGCCCCGGGGCTGCCCCGCAGCCCGGCGCCGGGGCCTCGGTTCCCGTCACAGAACTTCCGTTGAGTGGTTTGGATGCCGGCGAGAGCTGGACACCACCGAGCCAGATCAACGGGGACATCGCCTCGATGCTCGCCATGCGGTCGAACATCCAGGAACAGGCACTGGCCGAGCTGAGCCAGCTGTCGGCATACCGTCCGGCCGCCGTCGAGACGGAGCAGGCCGGTGGGTTGACCCGCCGCACACGCGGGCAGGTCGCGGCTTCCACCGACGACGTCGCCTCGCAGAAGATCAGCCGCGACGCGGCCGAGCTTCGATCCCGACTCTCGGCATTCCAGTCGGCCACGTCCCGTGGCCGCCAGATGCCGGGTGCCGAACCAGCTGACAACCGAGGTGCTGATCGCCGGACATCGGACGACGGCACCGTGATGAATACTGTTCCAGACTCGGCGCCCCGGCCGCGTTGATCAATCGCCACTGAGGCATCGGAAAAGGAGGAAGCGTGAGCGCTCTCAGCACTGAGGCGACGAACTTTGGTTGGTTGCTCGACAACTTCGTCAGGACTGTTCCAGGCACCCGTCACACACTGGTGGTGTCTGCCGACGGTCTTCTCATGGCCATGTCGGAGAACCTGGACCGGACGAGCGGTGACCAGCTGGCCGCCATCGTCTCCGGAATGTCGAGCCTGACCCGAGGTGCGTCCCGCCAGCTCAACGGCGGTGCCGTTCGCCAGGCCATCGTCGAGATGGACAACGGATTCCTGTTCCTCATGAACGTCTCGAACGGTTCTGTGCTCGCCGCAGTCGCCGACTCGACCTGTGACGTGGGACTTATCGGCTACGAGATGGCCATGCTCGTCTCTCGTACAGAAGCCACTCTGACGCCGCAGCTTATCTCGGAGATGCGGGGTAGCCTTCCCGTTGACGGAGCAATTCGAGCGCCGATCGGATGAGGTAGGTCAGAACCATGTCGAACTTCACGTCGAACTCGCACGCGATGGATGGCGAGCACTTCGAGGCCGCGACGGTGCGTCCCTACGCCGTGACAGGTGGACGCGTCCGTTCTGCAACCTCCAGCCTGCCTCTCGAGACGTTGATCGAGGTCATGCCTGGGGCTGTGGACAGCCGCGGGCTGCCCCCGGAGAAGCGATCGATCCTCAGCCACGCCGCTCACAACTACGTGTCGATCGCCGAGGTCTCCGCCCTGCTGCGGATGCCCCTCGGCGTGGTGCGGATCCTCATCGCCGACCTGGCCGACGACGGGTTCCTCACCATCCACACGTCAACGCCCGTTAATGTTCACACCGGTCATGGCCAGAACCCGGCTCTGTCCCTGAGTGTGTTGGAGAGTGTTCTCAATGGTATTTCCGCCCTCTAGCGGCAACGCGAACGCCCCCACGGCGACGCCCATGAAGCCTGCAGGCGCGCCCACCGTCGTCAAGATCGTCGTGGCTGGTGGCTTCGCTGTCGGGAAGACGACCTTCATCGGTTCGATCTCCGACATCGAGCCGCTCAACACCGAGGCCGCCATGACCGAGCACTCGGTCGGGGTCGACGACGCGGGTGGCGTGTCCGACCGCAAGACGACGACGACCGTGGCGATGGACTTCGGTCGCATCGAGCTTCCCGGCTCGTTGTGGCTGTACCTCTTCGGTACGCCGGGCCAGGACCGCTTCCTCTTCATGTGGGACGACCTGGTGCGCGGCGCGATCGGGGCCGTCGTGCTCGTGGACACCGACCGCCTGGAGCAGTGCTTCCCGGCAGTCGACTACTTCGAGTCGCGTGGTATCCCGTTCGTCGTCGGCGTGAACTGCTTCGACGGTGTGGCCAAGCACCGGCTCGAGGACGTCCGCGAGGCGCTGCAGATCCCCGCTCACGTGCCGATGCTCTACACGGACGCGCGCTCACGCGCTGCGACCAAGCAGTCGCTCATCGCACTCGTGCAGCACGCCATGCAGCAGCTGCGCGCAGCCTGACCTTCGATACACCGGACCGGCTCGTCGCGCAGGCTGCGTGACGTGTCGATCCCTGATGGTCCGCCATGTCAGAATGTGCTCTGCTCTGCGCCCGTGAGGGAGCAGGGGAGCACCACCATGGAGGGCTGACAGAGCGGCCTAATGTGACGGTCTTGAAAACCGTTGTTGCGAAAGCAACCGGGGGTTCGAATCCCTCGCCCTCCGCCGCGGACCATGACGACGCCTCCTTCCCAGGTACCTGGGGAGGGGGCGTCGTTTGCGTGGAGCGGGTGATCTTTCGCCAGGCGTTCGCGAAGAGACGGGGACCGGTCGAGGGTGGGACGAAGAACTTCCGCCTCAGACCTACAGAAGTGTCGCATCTCGGCCGATAGACGACCGGTAGCCGTGACAGACACTGGAAGAGAGTCTCGTGAAGTCGAAGATCGTCGCCGCAGTGTCCGTCCTCGTGCTCACCCTCATGACCGCGCTGTCCGGCTCGGCCGTCGTCGACCGCCCGGCTCCGGAGACCGTCCTCACGACCGCCCCGCAGCCGTCGGTCGTGAAGGAGCCACGTGACCCGCGGGCCTCCGAGCCCGGTCCGGTGGCGACGACCGTCCCCCTCCTCGCGCAGGCACCGGCGGTCGAGGTGCCCCCCGCTCCGGTCGAGCCCGCACCTGCACCTGCACCGGTACCCGAGCCGGAAGTCACGCCGGCCCCTCGGCCGACGGTGGCTCCTGAGCCAGCACCGGCGCCAGCACCGGCCGCCGTACCAGAACCCGCGCCCGCGGTAGCGGCGTCCGGCGCCCCGAACAGCTCGGGTGCGCAGGCGTTGTTCGCCGCGCTCAACGGCGCCCGCGCGGCAGCGGGGCTCCCCCCGCTCGCGTACGACGACAGCCTCGCGTCCGTCGCGCAGTCGTGGAGCGCGAGCATGTCGACGAGCGAGATGGCTCACAACCCGTCGGTCTCGGCCCAGATCCCGCCCGGGTGGTCCACCTGGGGTGAGAACGTGGCGTTCGCGGGAGGCTATCCCGACCTGGCCGGCACCATCCACTCGAACTGGATGAACAGCCCGGGGCACCGCCAGAACATCCTGCGCGCCGGCTTCACCCACGTGGGGATCGGCTATCACGTCGACGCTGCGGGGACGGCGTGGGCGACGCAGGTCTTTGCGACCTACTGATCGGCCCATCCGGCGAGGGATGATGGTGCGGTGACAGATCCCGCCAGCCCCGGAACGCTCGAGGACGCCCTCGAACCCGTCGGTCTCATCCGCCAGTCCCGACTCGTGCTGCGGGTCGGCACGATGCTCCTCAGCTCGGGCAGCGGCAGCTACCGCGTGAAGATCGCCATGCAGCAGGTGGCGCGCGCGTTCGGTCTCGACAGCGTGCAGGCGCAGGTGACCGTCAACGAGATCACCGCGACGTGCCACCGTGGACCGATCTACCGCACCGAGGTGGTGCAGAGCGCCACCATCGGCGTCAACGCCGCACGCATCGCGGCTCTCGAGCGCCTGTGCGCCGGTCTCGCGCCGGGCGTGACGACGGACGAGCTCGAGCGACGGCTCGACGAGATCCAGGCGACCCCGCCGCTCTACGGTCCCGCGCGGAACGCGCTCTTCGCGGCGATCGCGTGCGCTGCGTTCGCGTTCCTCAACAACGGTGGACCGGTCGAGGTCGCGGTCGTGTTCGTCGGCGCGGGGCTGGGCCAGCTGACACGGCGGGCGCTGCTCCACCGTGGCTACAACCAGCTCGGTGTGACGATGCTGTCGGCGGCGATCGCGAGCGTCGTCTACCTCGGCATCGTCAACCTCCTGTTCCAGGCCGGTGCGGTCTCGACGATCCACGAGAGCGGCTACATCTCGGCGGTCCTCTTCCTCGTCCCCGGCTTCCCGCTCGTGACCGCGGGCCTCGACCTGTCGCGGCTCGACTTCTCGGCCGGGGTGTCTCGCCTGACCTATGCCCTGCTGATCATGACGTCGGCCGCCCTGAGCGTCTGGGCGGTCTCCGCGGTCATGGGGCTCACACCGAACCCGGCCGACCCGCTCGCCCTTCCTGACGCGCTCGAGGCCGCTCTGCGGCTCCTCACGAGCGCGGCCGGGGTCTGGGGCTTCGCTCTGCTCTTCAACAGCCGGTGGCGTGTGGCGTTCGCTGCCGCACTCATCGGCATGGTGGCCAACACGATGCGGTTCGAGCTCATGGATCTCGGTGTCATCCCGCAGGGGGCCGCATGCCTCGCGGGTCTCGTCGTCGGCATCCTCGCGAATCTCGTCGCGCCACGGATGGACGTCCCACGGATCACGTTGTCGGTCCCTGCGGTGGTCATCATGGTGCCGGGCGCCGCGGCGTACCGGGCGATCTACTTCCTCAACGACGGCCAGACCGTCGAGGCGCTGGCGTTCGGGGTGCAGGCGGCGTTCATCGTCGTGGCCCTGGCGATCGGGCTGACGATCGCCCGCACGCTCACCGATCGCTCGTGGACGCGGGCCCCGCGCTGAGGTGCTTTTGCTGTGTGGAGCGCCGGGCAGGTACCCTTGCACAGCCCGCAGAAGATCTGGTCTCGCGGGTGAGCGAGGAGACGTCGCATAGCCAGGTCTAGTGCGCCACCCTGCTAAGGTGGTGACGGGGAAACCCGTCCGAGGGTTCGAATCCCTCCGTCTCCGCTTCACGAAGGGCCCCGGTCGATGACCGGGGCCCTTCGTCGTGCCCGGACCGGCTCGGCGGGTGACCGGCGCTGTCTACCGATCGAGACGACAGCAGTTCGTCCGGCATGTCCGAAGGATCCTGTGTTACGTTGGCAAAACTTGAGGCTGCAACTGTTGAACCCTTGATGATGCTCCGACGGAAGGATCTCGATCATGTCGAACCGCACCGCCCAGCCCAGCGCCACCACCGGCTCCACCACAGCTGCCGACCCCCGCTCGCCCCTCGTGGCGAGCTCGCCCACCGCGCACGCGGCAGGTCTCGTGCTCCTTCGTGTCGCTCTCGCGATCGTCATGATCGCCCACGGTGCCCAGAAGGTCTTCACCTACACGCTCGACGGGACTGCCGCGTCGTTCGCCGACATGGGGGTGCCGCTCGCGAGCGTCGCCGGTCCCGCGCTGGCGATCTTCGAGCTCGTCGGTGGGATCGTCCTGCTCGTCGGCCTCGGCACGCGCGTCGTCGCCGCGCTCAACGCCGCGGCGATGCTCGGTGCCCTTGTCATCGTCCACGCCTCGGCCGGCTTCTACTCGTCCGAGGGTGGCTACGAGTACGTGCTCGTCCTCGCGATCGCCTCCGTCGCCCTCGTGCTCACCGGCCCGGGGGTCTGGTCGGTCGACGCGCTCCTCGCTCGTCGGTCGCGCGGGCGGTAGCCCGCCCCGACCAGGCGGGCTGCTCCCGCTGCGCCCGCGGCACGATGGGGATGCCCCCGTGCCGCGGGGTGGTGGGCGTCACGGGGAACTGGTTTGGGATCTGTGCGGCGGCACGGTAATGTTCTCGTCGGTCGGTGTTCGCACCGCCTCGCATCACGCGCCCGTAGCTCAACGGATAGAGCATCTGACTACGGATCAGAAGGTTGGGGGTTCGAATCCCTCCGGGCGCACAGATCGACGAAGGCCCGGCACCGAGATGGTGCCGGGCCTTCGTCGTTGTGGCGCTGCGCGGCTGGGCTGCTCAGCCGGCGTCGATGGCGAGCGTTCCACCGGTGAGGTCCCGGCCGTTGAGCGGCTGGGTGGGGCGCGCGTTGCCCTCGTGCACCGCTTCGAGCGCGTCGAGCTGCTCGGCGGACATCTCGATGGGGTCGGCCAGGACGATCCAGCGCACGGACTCCGTGCACGGCGGCGTGGTGAGGCTCCCGGAGTAGGTGTAGTAGCCGAGCTCGTCGGGCAGGATCTCGGAGGTCGTCAGCTCGAGGGCGTGGTCCTCGGCCGACTCCGCTGCGGCGTCGATGAAGCCCTGCCACGTCTGCGAGGGCGCCCCTTCGTCGACGAAGACGCCGACGACGAGGATCTCGTCGCCCTCGGCGTGCACGAGGTGCACCTCGGCATCGTGTGCGACACCGTTCACCGTGTGCTCCGAGGGGGTGTGCACGTGGAGCTGCGCCAGCTGGTACTCGTCGCCGTCCACGACCACGCTCTCGTCGGCGCCGTCGCCGGTGAGCTGGAGCGAGTGACCGGTGTCGCTGACGGTGCCGTCGACCTCGCCGTCGCTGAGCTCAGCCGTGGTGGTGGCCGCCGGGGCCGCGGTCGGCAGGTCGATCGGCGACTGCTGGGTCCCCGTCCCGCACGTCTCGAAGTCCTCGCTGAGCTCGGCCCAGTCGGCGGGACCCTCCTCGCCCTCGTACGTCCAGTGGACAGGCGCGGCCGTGGTCGGCTCAGGCGTGGGGGCGGGTGCAGGGCTGCTCTCCGAGGCCGGCGAGCAGCCGGCCAGGAGGGCGATGCCCACGGTGAAGGTCAGGGACGAACGTCGACGTGCAGACACAGGACAATCTCCTCAGGACGGAAGATTCGAGCGTATCGGCGCGGTTCGGCGCCGCGACGGCCCGATCGTCCCAGGAAGAGGCCGTTCACCGTGCAGACCGGCTGTGGCTCAACTCTCGCCCGCGAACGTCGATGATGGTGGTGTGCATCCTTCCGTCGACGGCTTCTCACGCCCGCCCGCACGGCGACCGCGTGCCCGCCGCACGTGGCCGGCCGCGGCGCTGCTCGTCGTCCTGGCGCTGGGTGCTTCCTGGTGGGTGACGAACGGGGCGCCTGGTCTTCCCTCCCAGGTCGTCGCGGCGTTCGACATGCTGCCCGGCGTCGACCCGGTCGACGGACCCCGGGACGTGCCGCCGCCGTCGGACGAGGTCGTCGCTCTTGCGGACGCGGCACATCTCTCGGCGGAGGGCCGCGAGATCTTCTACGGGACCCAGCCCGAGATCCTCGGTGCGCAGGCCTTCGCGGGGCGGTGCACCGACGGTCACGCGGCACCGGCGTCCGTGCGGTCCGAGGTGGTGGGGTGCTACAACGGCGGCACGGACACGATCGTCCTCTATGCCCCCGCGGACCCGAGGCTGTACGGCTTCGTCGTCGAGACCGCGGCTCACGAAGGGCTGCACGCCGCGTGGGAGCGGCTGACGGCCGCCGAGCGCTCGGCCCTCGAGCTGCTCCTCGAGGCCGAGGTGGCGGCCACGCCTGCGGACGACCCGATCCACGCGCAGATCACCGGTTCGGTCGGGGAGAACGCCGAGAACCGCCCGACGGAGCTCTTCGCGTACGTCGGCACGCAGCTCTGGCGTGAGGGTGGCCTGGCGCCCGAGCTCGAGGTGGCGTTCTCGCGGTTCGTCGCCGACCGCGCGGCCCTCGTCGCGGTGCACACCGGTTGGCGGGGCATGCTCGACGGGATGGGTGCCGAGATCACCGCCGCCTGGGCGTCGCTCGGCACGCAGGAGTCGGGGAACGCGCAGAGCCGGGCGCAGCTCGACGCCGACCGCGCGTCGGTCGCGTTCTACGACGAGTCGTACCGCGAGAAGGCCGCGGAGGTCGACGCGATGTCGGCCGACGAGAAGCAGCGGCTCCGGTTGTCCTGGGTGTGGTGGGACGGGACCGATCTGCCCATGGCACCTGCCGTGGAGACGCTCGCGGCTGCGGCCGGCCTGCTCGCGCGCGACGACGTGGACCTCGCGGCTCGCGAGAGTGCTCTCGTCGCTGCGGAGGCGGTCGCCGCCGCCGAGCGGACCCGGATCGACGGGCTCGTCAGTGACCTGGAGGCGTTGCAGGCGCAGCTGTCGCCGGTGCCTGCGGCGGGCTGACCGGCACCCGCGGGGCGCGCTTCTCGAGGACCTGGGAGAAGACGATGACGAGGAGTCCGGCGAGCGGCACGACGAGGAGCCCGACGCGCAGCGACGTCGCGTCGGCGACGGCTCCGACGAGCGGGGGAGAGACGAGGAAGCCGACGCGGAGCAGCCAGCTGACGATCGTCAGGCCGCTGCCCGGAGCGAGGCCGGGGATCTGGTCCGCGCCGTGCATGGCCGCGGGGATGAGGGTCGCGACGCCGAGGCCGGCGAGCCCGAAGCCCACGACGGTGCCGACGACGGTCGGGACGACCAGCGCGAAGCCCATGCCGACGAAGACGATCACGCCGCCGGTCCGTGCGACGGCGCGCTGACCGAACGCGTCGACGAGGCGGTCTCCGAGGATGCGCCCGACGAACTGCAGGCCCTGCAGGGCGATGAAGCCGAAGCCGGCGACGAAGACGGTGGCACCGAGCGGCCCGGAGAGGTAGATCGCCGCCCACGACGCACCTGCGTCTTCGACGATGCCGCCCGACGCGGCGATGACGACGAGCGCACCGAGGATGCCGACCCGCGCGAGGGTGAGGCCGCCGCGGGCGCGCGGGGCGGGCGAGGTGGCGGCGTCGGGCGAGGTGGTGGTCTCGAGGGTGGCCGGCGCGGGGGTATCGGTCTCCACGGGCTCCGGGCCGGCGAGCAGCCAGCGGTAGGCGAGGACAGCGGCGACGGAGAAGAGGACGGCCGAGATGACCATGTGCGGCCCGAGGTCGAGGCCAGCCTGGGCGAGCGCGGCACCCATGAGTCCGCCGAGGACGGCCCCCATGCTCCACACGGCGTGGAAGGAGTTGAGGATGGACCGCCCGTAGAGCTGTTGGACGCGCAGGCCGTGGGAGTTCTGCGCGACGTCGGTGATGGAGTCCATCGCGCCGGTGACGAACAGTGCGGCGGCGAGGAGGATCCAGCTCGGCGCGAGACCGGCTGCCACGAAGCCGACCGCGCCGAGGAGGGTGGCGATCACGGCGACGCGCGACGAGCGGAAACGGCGGATGAGGAGTCCGGCGCTCAGGCCCGCGATGAGCGCGCCGAGCGGGAACGCGGCGACGGCCGCGCCGAACGCGGCGTTCGACAGGTCGAGCGTCTCCTTGATCTCCGGATACCGCGGGAGGAGGTTGGCGAAGAGGGCACCGTTCGTGAAGAACAGCACCGCGACGGCGACGCGGGCGTGGCGGGCGGCCAGGGTCGGGCGCTCGGGAGTCTTCGTCGCTGGGGGTGTCGTTGCCATCTGTGTCACCGGTTCGTCGTCGAGGAGATGAGGCCGTGAACGTTCACAGCAACCTCAGACGCTATCAGCGTTCGGCGGCGCTCGGACCACCTGGTCGAGTCAGGCCCCGGACTCCGTCCGCGCCACCGGGCGCGCCTCGTGGCCCGGGCGGCCGTGGGTGCGGTTGCGTTCTTTCATCTGTGCCTCGTAGACGTGGCGGCGTCCGTCGAGCACCTCGTCGCGGACGGTGCGGTCCCAGTCGCGGAACGTCGTCCAGTAGGAGTCGTCGAACTCCTCGACGACCTGGAAGGTCCACCGGCCGTCGATGACGTTGCGGCCGACGAGGTCCGTGCGGACCCGGTCCGCCAGGTCCGCGTGGCCGGCGGCCTCGAGCTGGTCGAGCGCGTCGGCGAGCTCGTTGTCGGCGCGGCCGATGAGGCGGTGGAAGGCGTAGAGCATCCCGCGCGCGTGCTCGACGACCTCGAGTGCGGCGGTCACCTTGCCGACGGCCTCGACGGTGTCATCGCCCACGCCGTCGGGAGCCTGGTGGGCGGGGTCCGGGGTCTCACGGGGGTCTGTCATGTACCCCATGGTCGGACGGGAGGGGCGAAGCCGCAATCAGCCAGGGTGCGGGCCGAGCAGCCGCGCGACCACCCGCGCACCGGCGTCGGCCGACAGGTGCGATGAGCTCGAGATCGCCGAGAGCATCGCCGTGACGTTGGCGACGGCGAGCACCGCGAGCGCATTGTCGTAGTCCTCCTGGGTCGCGGTCTCGGCGGCGAGCGTGGGCCCGGCCGGCTCGTGGGCGATGCGGTCGTCGCGGACCCGGTGGGCGAGGGTGTCGATCGATGCCGAGAAGAGTGCCGCAAGCTCGGGTCGCGACTCGGGGTGCCGCACGGCGTAGGCGAGCACCTCGATGGCGAGCAGCATCGACGGATCATCGGCGGCGGTCTCCAGCTTCCCCGCGATGGCGTCCGCGAGACCGCGACCCTTGCCGGAGCCGGGCTCGTCGGACGCATCGCTGCAGAGCACGCGTTCGCGCGCGAGGGCGAGGAACAGCCCGCTCTTCGAGCCGAAGTGGGAGTACACGGCGCCCTTGGTGAAGCCTGCCGCTGCGGCGACGTCGCCGACGGAGGCGCCCTCGAAGCCGTGGGTCGCGAAGACGTGCTCGGCGGCGTCGAGCAGCTCGGTGCGCGTGCGGTCGACCCGCTCGGTGCGCCGGCGCGAGGCCTTCGACGCTCGGTGCGCCGCGTGGTCGACGCCCGCCGAGGCGTCTGCAAGGCCCCGGGCGGCGTCGCGCAGGCCGGCCGCGATCGTCTCGCCGACCTCCTCGCTGACCGCCGACACCTGGCGGCTGAGAAGGCGGGAGAGGGTGCTCGTCGCATCGACGAGTGCGCGCGTCGCGGAGGCGACGGAGTCGCCGTCGTCGGGGGTCTCGCGGGGTGTGTCGTGTCCTGCCATGGCTTGATCCTAGCGTGCCGATACTCACTGGTACCGAGCGGGAGAATCTCAGAGTCATGTGGGTATATCGGCAAGAGAGAATCTGCTACCTTCTCGGATATACCAACTAGTATCCGGAATGGGGCTCGCATGTCATCCGTCAGTACTCTCCGCATCGAGGGCTTGAGCAAGCGCTACCGCGGCCGTTCGGGGGTCCAGGCCAACGACGACATCTCGTTCGACGTCGCGCCCGGGTCGGTCACCGGCCTCCTCGGGCACAACGGCGCAGGCAAGACCACGCTCGTGAACCAGGTGGTCGGCCTCGTGCGGCCCGACCGCGGCAGCATCCATGTCGACGACGTCGACGCGGTCACCCGACCGCACCTGGCGCGCCGGCTCGTCTCGATCCAGGCGCAGGCCAACGTGCCGATCACGGGACTCACACCGCGCCTCGCGGTCGAGCTGGTCGGCCGCATCCGTGGACTGAACCGCCCCGAGGCCGCGCGACGGACCAGGCTCCTGCTCGACGCCCTCGACCTCGGCCCGTGGGCGGACACGCCGGCGCAGAAGGTCTCGGGCGGGATCGCCCGGCTGACGGCCTTCGCGATGACGGCGGTCGCACCGGGCCGGCTCGTGGTCCTCGACGAACCGACCAACGACGTCGACCCGGTGCGCCGGCGCCTCCTCTGGACCGAGATCCGAGCGCTCGCCGACAACGGTTCGGCGGTCCTGCTCGTCACCCACAACGTGCGCGAGGCCGAACGGGTGGTCGACCACCTCGTGGTGCTCGACGACGGTCGAGTCATCGCCGCGGGCACCCCGGCCGCGCTGACCGCGCCGATGCGCGGTGACCTGACGATCGAGATCCAGCTCTCCTCGGCGCCGGCGCCCGAGTGGCCCGCAGTCGTGAAGGATGCCGAGAGTGCCGGCGCGCACGTCGCCGACCAACGCCGAACCGCGACGATCCGACCGGAGGGGGCCGCCGACGTCGTCCGCTGGGCGCAGGAGCACGTCGACGCCGGGCGCCTGGAGCGGTACTCCCTGACGCCGGCGTCGCTCGAGGACGTGTACGTGCGCCTCGTGGGCGTCGACGGTCCAGCCGATGCGGGCGCGCCCGCCGGTGCGACCGCGGTCCAGGCCGGAGCCGTGGCATGACCGCCGTGGCGCAGACCCTCCTCCTCGCGCAGTGGCAGTTCCGACGCCAGGCGCAGATGCTGCCGCTGCTCGTCGTCGTCCAGGTGCTCATGGCCGTGGCGACCGTCATCGGGTACGGGCTCCTCGTGGGCGACCCCTCACCGGAGGTGGCGCTCTACCTCGCGACGGGAGCACCGACAGTCACGCTCATCACGGTGGGTCTCGTGATGACACCCCAGGTCGTCGCGCAGTCCAAGACCGAGGGCAGCTTCGACTGGATGCGCACGCTGCCCGTCCCGCGGCCGGCATTCTTGTGCGCCGACCTGCTCGTGTGGTCGCTGCTCGCCCTGCCGGGCATGGTGCTCGGGGTCCTCGCCGGTGCCCTGCGGTTCGACCTCTCGCTCTCGCCCGCACCGTGGGTCGTGGGCGCAGCGCTCGTCGTCTCGGTCACGGCCGCCTCGGTCGGCTACGCGATGGCCACCCTGCTCCCGCCGGCGGTCGCCATGCTGCTGACCCAGATGCTCATCTTCGCCGTCATGCTCTTCTCGCCCGTGAGCTACCCGGCCGACCGGCTGCCCGGGTGGCTCGCAGCGATCCACGAGTACCTGCCGATCGAGCCGATGGCGCAGCTCGTCCGGGCCGGACTCGCTCCCGAGCAGTTCGACGTACCCGGCCGAGCGCTCGTCGTCCTCGGGCTCTGGTGCGTCGCGTCGGTGCTCGGGGCGGTCGCTGCGCTGCGCCGGCAGGGCTAGGCGCTGGTCAGCTCGCGGACGTCGTCCGGGCCCGGCAGGGCGGCGTCCTTGCGCGGGCGGGCGTAGTACGACCACCAGCCCCACCCGGTGCCGATCCTCTGCCACCCGTCGCCCGACGGGGGGCCGGAGAGGATCGTGGTGCGCAGGTGCTGCCACTGGTGCTCGGAGTGCGCGACGACATGGAAGAGCGGGCCGTACCCGATCGAGTGCCAGCCGTGGCGTCCCGCCCGCTCGAGGACGCGCATCTCGTTGAACGCGCTCAGCGGGGCCAGCGTCATCGTGTGCGGGCCCGCGGCGGCGATCTCCTCGGTGAGGTCTTCGCTGCGGCGCCCGTAGCGCTGCTGTGCGGCCTGGCGGCTCATGCCCAGGACGCCGCCGATCTGGTCCCAGGTGCAGCCAGCGCTGCGCGCGGAGTCGACGGTCGCGCGGAGCAGCACGTCCGTCTCGACCTGAGCGTCGCGCGCGACGGCCACGAGGTCCAGGTGTGCCTGCGGGTCGGTGTCCAGGCGCTCGGCCAGGCCGGGCGCGGCTGCGTCGAGGGCGGCGGCGAGGTGGTCGCGAAGGGTGCGTGCTTCCTGTTCGGTCATGTGTCAACTGTAGGTTGACGCATGTGCTGTGTCAAGCGTGGGTTGACGCTGAGGGTGCTTGGTGAGGGGCCTTCGCGGATTCCGGGCGGCGACCTCGCACGGTGTCGCGCTCCGCCGGCCCGGTACCTTCGGGAGGTCTTCTAGGCCGAGAAGCGCCGCCCGGCGTCGCGCCGAGCGACAGTGACGTGCACGGGAACGGGAGAAGGCTGATGGCGGACAGCGACAAGCGGGTGGCGCTGGATGCGCGGGGGCCGGGTGCGGGGATGAGGCCGGCAGGCGACGAACCCCTGCTCAACTGGTACCTCCACGGCAGCCTGAGCGTGCCCAGGCAGCACGGCGCGAAGGATCCGCACGAGGCCGTTCGTGACGCGCTCTTCGACTTCCTGGTACCCGGTCTCGCCGCCGTCGGCGAGTGCACTGTGACGACGGACTGGACCGGGACGGCGTGCACGTACGAGGTCAGGCTCGCGGAGGCCACGGTCGAGCTGATGGTCTCGACCATGCTCCCTCTTGCTGCGGTGCTCGTGACGAGCGGCGAGAAGCGCTACCTCTCGGATCTGCGCGGGAGCACGGCTACAGACCGCACGTTGAGGGAGTTGCTCGCGGATCACGGCATCGCCGTCCTGCCCGAGGAGGTCCTCCGCGCTCGCTCGCGTCTCGTCGGCTACGACATCGATGGGGAGCGCCGCGGCGACACGTACTACGAGCTCCTCTTCACCGACGAGTACCTCCTCTGGGACGTCGAGGGATTCGTGAGCGTGTCGTCCGAGGACGAGGACGGTTCCTTTGTCGGCGCCACCGAGGCGAGGACGGTCCTTGCCGGGCAGGGTGGCGAGGCTGACGAGTGGCTGCTCGTCGAGGACGGGCAGCGGCATGTCCCGCCCCGAGTGCAGGGAGCCCGTCCGGCGCTGCCGATGGCAGAGTCTGGCGACGACGCCGTCCTGGACCACTTTCTCTACCTGGCCCTGGGGCCGGCGAGACCCGGGAGCGCGGAGATCTTCCAGCGCGCGGCCGCCCGGGGCCAGCTCGACGTCCTCATCCCTCGCCTCGAACGGCTCGGCGACGTCGTCACAGTGCCGCCCCAGCCGGGTCAGGTGGCCTGCACGCACGTCCTCCGGACAGGCGACGAGACGATCCACCTCGCGGTGTCGACAGTCCTGCCGTTCTGCTCCGTCCTCGTGGAGTCCTCGGGGTCGTTGGCGTTCTCGACGCTCGAGGACGGGCTGGGGACGCACGACGCGTTGCGTGACATCCTCGCGGAGATCCACGTCTCTCCGCTGCCCGAGACGAGGCTGCGCGGCAGGTCCCGCCACTACGCTGACGGAGGCGAGCAGATGCGGACGTACTACGAGCTGCTCGTCGGGCCCGGGGATCTTCCTTGGGACCGTCCGCACTTCACCGCCACGCGTCAGGAGACCCGGGGAAAGCAGGAGAGCGAGCGTCATCGTGTACAGGCCGAGGTCGCCAGGACCTCGGTGCGACGGTCGTATCGTTGTTGCATGCCTGGCGGGCGATGACCACGACACCGCGGTCTGCTCCTAGGCGCAGGCTGCTCAGTGGAGTCCACCGTTGCTCGGAGCGGCACGCCTGTCTCGATCTCTGGCCCGTGCGCAGGCACCAGGTCGAGATGCTCCTGCGAGTCGATGCCGAGTCCGGGCGTCGCAGTGTCGATAGCGGCGGTGATCGCGAAGCCCCTGGACGGAGCGCGCTTCACGTCCTTCGACGATTTCGGCGTCTCCGCATCTTCGTGCGTTCCGAATGAACGAGTCGGAGCAATCGCCACCGGTACTGGAATCGTCACGCGTCGAGCCCGCGGCCCCACTTCTCGAGCAGGGCTGCGAGCGTCGCGTGCTCGTCCTCGTCGAGGGGCTCGAGGAGCCGGTGCTCGTTGGCGATGTGGGCGGTGAACGCGCGGTCGATGAGGTCGCGGCCTGAGGAAGTCAGGGAGACGACGCGTCCGCGGGCGTCGTCGTCGCTCACCCGGCGGGCGACGAGGCCGCGCTGGACGCAGCGGTCGACCTGCTTGGTGATGGCGCCGCTCGTGACCATGGTGGTCGCCGCGAGCTCCCCGGGTGTGAGCTCGAACGGCTCGCCGCTGCGGCGCAGCGTCGCGAGGACGTCGAACTCGCCCCGACCGAGCCCGAACTCCCGGTAGACCGCGGCTAGCTCCTCGGCGATGCGGTCGGTGAGACGGCTCAGTCGGCCGAAGACGCCCTGGGGCGAGGTGTCGAGATCGGGGCGCTCGGCCGTCCACTGCGCCATGATCCGCGCGACATGGTCGGGGGAGCCGGGGGTGGGGGCGTCAGGTCCGGTCGTCATGGGACTGGACTCTATCTGACATGGAAGATAGTTTGTCTTCCATGGAAACAATCTCGCTCCGAACGGTGGCGATCACCGCCATCGCTCCCATGGTGTGGGGGACCACCTACATCGTCACCGCCGAGATGCTCCCGCCCGACCGGCCGCTCTTCGCCGCGCTCGTCCGAGCCCTGCCCGTCGGTCTCCTCCTGCTCGCGTGGCGTCGGCGACTGCCCAGCGGCGTGTGGTGGTGGCGGTCCTTCGTGCTCGGCCTGTGCACGATCGGGCTGTTCTTCCCGCTGAGCTTCGTCGCCGCGTACCACCTGCCCAGCGGGCTCGCGTCGACCATGCAGGCGACCGCGCCCCTCGCAGTCATGGGCCTCGCCTGGGCGCTCGTCCGCGAACGCCCTCGCCGCGCACAGGTCGTCGCTGCCGTCGTCGGTCTCGGTGGCGTCGCGCTCCTCGTGCTCGGATCCGTCGGACAGGTCGACCTCCCCGGACTCCTCGGCGCAGCCGGATCCGTCCTCGTCGCCGCCCTCGGCTTCGTCCTCGTCCGGCGGTGGCCGCCGCCCGTCGACATGCTCACCCTCGTCTCCTGGCAGCTCGTCGCCGGCGGGATCGTGCTCCTGCCCGTCGCGCTCGTCGTCGAGGGGGCGCCCCCACCGGTCGACGGAACCGCCGTGATCGGCTTCCTCTGGCTCGCCGTCGTCGGCACCGGCCTCGCGTACGCGTGCTGGTTCTACGGCCTCACGCGCATGACCGCAGGGTCGGTCTCGATCATCGGGCTGATCAACCCCGTCGTCGGGACGTTGCTCGGCGTGGTCGTCGCCGGCGAGGTGTTCGGCTGGCAGCAGGCGCTCGGCACCGCGCTCACCCTCGGCGGGGTCGTCGCGGGACAGCCCGCACTCGCTGCCGTGGTGCGGAGGCACAGGGCACTACACACTTGTGACACCGTTCCGACCCCCACGCCGTAGGCTGGCGCGACCGCCGGCCGGGCAGCCACGCTCCGGAGCACTGGCGAGGTGAGCCGGAGGGGCCATGCGAGGACAACATCGAGCGCCGGAGTGGGTTGCGAGCCCCAGTCACCTCCTGAATCAGGAGTACCTCACGACGCTCGCCGACCTGGCCGGCAGCCTGGGCGGCGTCGACTGCTCGGTCAGCCCGTCGACCGAGGGCTGGAGGACGATTCGCGTCGAGATCTCTGCCCGCTCCCGGTCCGTGCTCTTCTTCGAGCACGACGACCGGCTCGTGTACATCGAATCGCCTCGGAGGGCTCCAGTCTCGCTCGGTGCGGTCGCGGCCCCGGACGCGCTCCAGCTGGCGTCGGTGCTGCTCCAGAGGCAGGACGTGCGCCAGGGCCATCATCTCGAGCCGCCCCATGGGACCGGGCTCGGGGGCTCTCGGCGAGAAGGTGAGCTGGTACCCGACGGGCGAGAGGGATGGCCTGTCGAAGCGAGCTACACCGCCGCGGGATTCGTCTTCCACGCGGAGGTCGTCACACGCGTCGCGAAATACTTCGGTCGGGAGAGTGCCTCATGGAGATCGGATCTGTTCGTGCCAGCAGAAAGTAGAGGAGTCATCTCCGGGATGGCTGATCTGCCGGACCGCGAGACGGTGGGATGGGAGCGCGAGTTCGCGATCGGAATCCACGGAGCGTCGGAGCTGTTCGCCTATGTCACCAGTGAGATCGAACCCACAGGGCGCCAGAACGTCGAGTGGCTGTGGACATGAGCCCGTCGAGCCGCGGGGGACGACACGAGCGGGCAGACGCGACGCACCTCCTGAATCAGGAGTACCTCACGACGCTCGCCGACCTGGCCAGCAGGTTGGGCGGCGTCGACTGCTCGGTCAGCCCGTCGACCGAGGGCTGGCGGACGATACGCGTCGAGATCTCTGCCGGCTCCCGGTCGGTGCTCGTGTTCGAGGACAACGGTGAGCTTGTGCACAGCGGGCCTGAGAGCGGTCACCCGGTCCCTCTCGGCCCCGTCGGACCGGAGGGTGCAGTCGGCCTCGTCCTGGAGATGCTGGGGGTGGCATGACCGCGACGTCGAGCACTCAGGACCTCCTGTTCGTCACCGTCTCCCGGTCGTTCCGGGAGGGAATGGCTGGAGACGAGCTCGGCCCGTGCCCGAACGTTCAGGAGTTCCTCGACGGCTACTTCCCGCCGCTGTCGTCCCGCTGAGAACGACAGGCGGAACAAGCCGCCCGGGTCGGAGGTTGTGCGCAGCGACGGCCCTGCACGGTGCCGAGACGAACAGGGAGTCCGCACGATGACCGAGATCCTCCGCTACGCCGCCTTCACCACCACGCCCGACGGCGGGAACCCCGCGGGCATCGTCCTCGACGCGTCCCGCCTCACCGATGCGGAGATGCAGGCGATCGCCGCGGACGTCGGCTACTCCGAGACGGCGTTCGTCGTCGGGACGTCGGCCGGTGCCCCCGGGCACTACCGCGTGCGCTACTTCAGCCCGCTCGCCGAGGTGCCGTTCTGCGGGCACGCGACCATCGCGACGGCCGTCGCCCTTGCCGAACGCGGGCGGGGCGGGGCGCTCGTCTTCGACACCGCGGCCGGCGAGATCACGATCGAGACGAGCGAGGACGCAGACGGGATCGTCGCCCGGCTGCGTAGCGTCCCCACGCACAGCACTCCCGCGTCGACGGAGCAGGTGCGCCGTGCCCTCGACGCCCTCGGCTGGTCGCCCGCCGACCTCGGCCCGCTCCCGCCCCACGTCGCCTTCGCGGGCAACGACCACCTCGTCCTCCAGGTGGCAACGCGCGCGCGACTCGCCGACCTCCACTACGACTTCGACGCGCTCAAGAACCTCATGACCTCCGAGGGCTGGACGACGCTCCAGCTCGTGTTCATGGAGAACGACCACCTCGTCCACGCCCGCGACCCGTTCCCCGTCGGCGGCGTCGTCGAGGACCCCGCGACCGGTGCCGCTGCCGCAGCGCTCGGCGGCTACCTCCGCGCGATCGGGCACGTCACCCAGCCGGTGACCATCGTCGTCCGGCAGGGCACCGACATGGGACGCCCGAGCGAGCTCCGCATCGACGTCGCCCCGGACGACCCCCGCGTGACCGTCAGCGGCCACGCGGTCGCGATGCACTGATCAGTGGTCGAGACGGTCCGCCGTCGCCCGGGAGGCGCTAGCCTTTCTCATCCGGATGACACCAGGCGAAGGAGAACGGTTGGCGAGCCACTCCGATGCGCCTTGCGACGGCGAGGCTGACGACCACGTCAGTGCGTGGATGCACCGCGAGGCCCAGCTCATGCGTTCGTCCTACGGCGCCGTCATGAACGTCCACGTGGCGCTCACCCGACGGGGCCTGGTCATCGAGCTGTCCGATCCCGAGGGCAGAGGGCACCCTGCCGTCCTCGAGGTCTACGAGGCTCTCGGTCCAGAGCCCGTCGAGTTCACCGTCCAGCTGTTCGCGATCGTTCCCACCCTCCACCGCTGGTTCGGCAGGGTGCGGTTCCGGCGACGCCTGCTCTGGTCGGACGTGGTGCGACGGATGGACGGGCGCTTCGAGTACCTGCGCGAAGGGGCTGAGGTGCACGAGTGGATCCGGAGCGACGATCTTGCATCGCGATCAGGGATCGACGATCTGGTTCGCGGCGACTACTGCCTTCCGCGGTCGATTCCCAGGGCACTCGCCCTTCCGACTCCGTCCTACGGCAGGGCGCACTGAACGACGGAGGCGCGATGCGTTGTACAGGTCGACGGACGAGGAGATCGGTGCAGCGCTGGGCGCTCCACTACGACTCCTGACGTAGTCGAAGAGCCGTCAGGTGACCGACGACCCGGAGGGGTGCCCGGACCGATGCTGGACGAGTTCCCATCCGGCTCCGAAAGGTCTCCTCCCGTGTCTGCTCTCGCCCGCTGGTGCTATCGACGGCGCACCGTCGTCCTCGTCGCGTGGATCGTGGCGCTCGTGGGGCTGGCCGTCGCCGCCCTGAGCGCCGGGACCGCCTTCACCGACTCTGCTGAGCTTCCTGACAGCGAGTCGTCCACCGCCTACAGCCTCCTCGCCGATGCCGGTCTCGGTGCGTCCGTCGACGGCTCGACCGAGACGGGCACGATCGTCTGGCAGACCGATGGCCTCGCCGTCGACGACCCGGCCGTCCAGGCGGACGTCACCGCCGTCCTCGACGAGATCGCCGCCCTCCCGCAGGTCGAAGCCGTCGTCTCGCCGTACTCCGAGGCAGGCGCACGGCAGCTCGCCGCCGCGTCGAGCACCGCGTTCGCGACCGTCACCGTCGCGGCCGACGCGGACGTCGACCAGATCACCGACCTCGCGCGGACGATGCAGTCCTCGACGCTCGACGTCGAGGTCGGCGGCATCGCCTTCACACCCGAGCCCGGCGCCTCCGGCGGCACCGAAGCGATCGGCATCCTCGCCGCCCTCGTCATCCTCGTCCTCGTGTTCCGCTCCGTGTGGGCCGCGGCGCTGCCGATCATCACCGGCCTCGTCGGCGTCGGCACGTCGCTCCTGATCGTCATGCTCGCCTCGCACGCCGTCGACCTCGCCGCGACCTCCCTCACCATGGGTGCGCTCATCGGCCTCGGCGTCGGCATCGACTACGCCCTCTTCATCGTCAACCGGTACCGCAAGGCGCTCCTCGCCGGATCGTCCGCCCCCGACGCCATCAGCACCGCCCTCAACACGTCGGGCCGCGCCGTGATCTTCGCCGGCCTCACCGTGGTCGTCGCGCTGCTCGCGATGTTCGTGGTCAACCTCGGCATCCTCACCGGCATGGCGCAGGCGGCAGCCGTCACGGTCGTCTTCACCGTGCTCACCGCCGTGACGCTCCTGCCGGCGCTGCTCGGCCTCCTCGGCACCAAGGTGCTCTCCCGCCGCCAGCGCGCCGCCCTCCTCGCGGACCCCTCCGGCGCCGCGGCCGCCCGCGCCGCACTCCTCGCCAAGCCCGGCCTCGCCGCCCGCTGGGCGGGCCTCGTCGAGCGCGCACCGCGCCGCCTCGCCGCCCTCGCCCTGGTGGCGATCGTCGTCCTCGCGCTCCCGGTGACCGCTATGCGCGTCGGGGCAGCCGACGCGAGCAGCGACCCAGACGGTTCCGACACGAAGAGCTACTTCGACATGATGTCGAGCGCGTACGGCGACGGCTTCGATGCCACGCTCCTCCTCGTCGCGACGACGCCCGACGCCGCCTCGGCCGAGGCGTTCGCCGACCTCACCGCCTCGCTCTCCACCGTCGAGAACGTCGCCGCCGTGGCCCCCGCGCCGGCACAGCCCGGCCAGACGCTCTCCGTCGCGACCGTGGTCCCCACGACCAGCGCACAGACCGAGGAGACGCAGGACCTCGTCACCACCCTCCGGGACGACGTCATCCCGGAGGCCTCCGCAGGCACCGAGCTCCAGGTGTACGTCGCCGGGACGACCGCGACGAACATCGACCTCTCCGAGGCGCTCATGAGCAAGCTCCCGCTCTACCTCGGCATCATCGCCGTCCTCGGGTTCCTGCTGCTCGTCGTCGCGTTCCGCAGCGTCCTCGTGCCCCTCGTCGGAGCCCTGAGCAACCTCGCGACCATCGTCGTCGGCCTCGGCGCCATCACCGCGATCTTCCAGCTCGGCTGGGGAAGCGAGCTCCTCGGGGTCGGCTCCGGCGCACCTGTCATGTACATCGTGCCGATCCTCATCGTCGGCGTGATGTTCGGCCTGTCGATGGACTACCAGGTGTTCCTCGTGAGCCGCATGCACGAGGAGTGGACGCACACGAAGGACAACGCCCGCGCGGTGCGGGTGGGCGCCTCAGAGACGGGCCAGGTCATCGCGGCCGCTGCCCTCATCATGCTCTGCGTCTTCGCATCCTTCGGCTTCAGCGGCCAACGGATCGTCGCGGGGATCGGCATGGGCATGGCCATCGCCGTGGTGGTCGACGCGTTCGTCGTCCGTATGACGCTCGTCCCCGCGATCATGACGCTCCTCGGCCGCCACAACTGGTCCTACCCGCGCTGGGCCGAGCGCGTCACACCGCACCTGTCCATCGAGGGGCCCACCGAGCCGGCCGCCGCCAGCGCCACGGCCACCAGCGACCCGTCCGACGGCGACGCGCGCACCTCCCGCGAGAAGGTCCTCGTCTCGGCAGGCACCACGTGGGACGGTTGGCCCCAGGACGGCGCGGCGCACGACGTCACGCCCAGCGCCCGCACGCGCACGGACGACCCCGCGAAGGAGTGACGACGATGGCCCAGGGTCCGCACGCCCCTCGGCCAGACGCGTCCACCGCCACCTCGCCCCAGCCCGGCGTCCTGCCGCCGCGCTGGGGCCAGGCGGCGTTCCTCGCCGCCTGGCTGATCTTCATGCTCGTCACCGTCAGCATCCGTCAAGGGCACGAGGAGTTCCCCGGCCCCACCCTCCTCGTCTTCACCGTCGCCGCCTGGCTCCCGCTCACCCTGCGCACGCGGTGGCCGCTCGGCGTGCTCGTGGTCGTCGTGGTCGTCGAGTCGTTGCACCTCGCTCTCGTGCCCTTCTTCCTGCCCGACCTCGAGACACCCATCGCCATGGGCGCCTACCAGCCCGTCCCCATCGCGACCATGGCCGCCGTCTACACGGTCGTCTCGCGCTCACCGCGCTTCGTCGGCTGGGTCGCAGGCGTCGGGGCCGCGACCGTGCTGTTCGTCGTCAGCCTCTTCGCGCGGCCCCACGACCTCATCGCGACCGACCTCGTCATGTTCAACCTCGTCCTCATCGCCACCGGCATCGGCGCGACGGTCGCGGCCCGTCGGGTCCGCAAGGACTACGAGCAACGGACCCGCCAGGACGAGACCCGACGCGAGGTCACCGCCGAGCGGCTGCGCATCGCGCGCGAGCTGCACGACGTCCTCGCGCACAACCTCACGCTCGTCAACGCGCAGGCAGCCGTGGCCGACTACCTCCTGCGCACCGACCCCGACGCTGCGGCGGTCGCGCTGCAGGACATCACGCGGCACACGCGCAGCGCGCTCGACGAGCTGCGCGCCACCGTCGGCCTCCTGCGTCAGGACGGCGAGGCGACCGCCCAGGGCGAGATGCTCGCCGACGGGACGCGTGCCCCGGCGCCCGGGACGGCGCGGCTGGCCGACCTCGTCGAGAGCTTCCGCTCCGCGGGCACCGACGTCACCGTCACGACGGACGGCGACCCGCGACCGCTGTCCTCCGCGGCCGACCTCGGCGCCTACCGGATCGTCCAGGAAGCCCTGACGAACGCCGTGAAGCACGCCCCGGACGCCCCCGTCCGCATCGCCCTGGCCTGGTCGGACGACACCCTGCGGGTGCGCATCGCCAACGCCGCGTCGACGACCGCGCCCCCCGGGCACCGCGGTCCAGGCACCGGTCACGGGCTCATCGGCATGCGCGAGCGAGCGCTCTCAGCAGGCGGCACGTTCGACACCGCGCGACCGTCCGGCGGCGGCTTCGTCGTCTCTGCGTCGCTCCCTGTCGCGCCCGACGATCCCACCGACACCCCAGACACCCCCGGAGCCATCTCATGACCATCCGCGTCCTGCTTGCCGACGACCAGGCGCTCCTGCGAGGCACCTTCAAGCTGCTCCTCGACTCGGCACCCGACATCGAGGTCGTCGGCGAGGCGACGACCGGGGCGCAGGCCGTGAGCCGGGCCCGCAGCGACCAGGCGGACGTGGTCCTCATGGACATCCGCATGCCCGACATGGACGGTATCGAGGCCACCCGTCGCATCACGTCCGACGAGTCGCTCGCCGGCGTGAAGATCCTCATCCTCACGACCTTCGAGACCGACGACCTCGTCGTCTCCGCCCTGCGGGCCGGCGCGAGCGGGTACCTCGGCAAGGGCGTCGACCCGGCCGACCTGCTTGCCGCGATCCGGACGGTCGCTGCGGGAGAGGCGCTGCTGTCGCCCACGGCGACGACGTCGCTCATCGGTCGCTTCCTCGCGCAGCCGCACGTCGAGCACAAGGCGTCCGCCCCAGGGATGGCCGAGCTCACCGCCCGCGAGCGCGAGATCACCCTGCTCGTGGCCGCCGGTCTGTCGAACGCCGAGATCTCGGAGAGGCTCTTCATCAGTCCGGCGACGACGAAGACGCACCTCTACCGGGCGATGATGAAGACCGCATCCCGCGACCGCGCCCAGCTCGTGGTCTACGCGTACCAGAACGGCATGGTCAGCCCGGGCGGCGCCTAGAGACGCTGCGCCGTCTCCCGCTCCGCGTCCGGCCTCCGCTCCGCGTCCGGCCTCCGCTCCGCGTCCGTCGAGCTCAGGCCTCCGCTCCGCGTCCGTCGAGCTCAGGCCTCCGTGACCTGGCCGGCGGAGACTGCCCACCGGCGGTTGACCTGGACCGCGTCGAGCATCCGGCGGTCGTGGGTGACGAGCAGGAGCGTCCCCGTGTAGGACTCCAGCGCCTCCTCGAGCTGCTCGATCGCGGGGAGGTCGAGGTGGTTGGTCGGCTCGTCGAGGACGAGGAGGTTGACGCCGCGCGCCTGGAGGAGGGCCAGCGCGGCGCGGGTGCGCTCACCCGGCGAGAGCGACCGGACCGGTCGCAGCACGTGCGCGGCGCGCAGCCCGAACTTCGCGAGCAGCGTCCGCACCTCCGACTCGGGCCACTCGGGCACGAGACGCGCGAACGCGTCGAACAGGGGAGCGGGCGCCCCCGCGCCACCGGGCCCGGTGCCTTCGCCGAGCTGGCTGCGTGCCTGGTCCACCTCGCCGATCGCGACGCTCGCGCCGCGATCGGCTGTGCCGCTCGTCAGCGGCACCCGGCCGAGGAGCGCTCTGAGGAGGGTCGTCTTCCCGGAGCCGTTCGCGCCCGTGATGGCGATCCGGTCGCCCGCGTCGACCTGGAGCGAGACGGGGCCGAGCGTGAACGACGTGGCGGCCTCGCCGTGCGCTCCGGCGCCAGACCCGGCGTCGACGGCTGCGCCATCATCTGCCCCGAGCGTCACGACCGCTTCCCTCAGCGTCGCGACGACGCTCGACCCGCGCGGTGCGGCGGCGATCTCGTAGCGCAGCTCCCACTCCTTGCGGGGCTCGACGACCTCGTCGAGCCGCTCGATCATGCGCTCGGTCTGGCGGGCCTTCGCCGCCTGCTTCTCCGAGCCCTCGCGGTGGGCGGCGCGGATGTGCTTGTCGGGGTCGCCCTTGCGGACGGCGTTGCGGACGCCCTTGGCCATCCAGCCGCGCTGCATCTGCGCGCGGCCTTCGAGGCCGGCCTTCTTGTCGGCATACTCGTCATAGTTCTCGCGGGCGTGACGGCGGGCTGTCGCGCGCTCCTCGAGGTAGGCCTCGTAGCCGCCTGAGTAGACGGCGACCTGCTGCTGCGCGAGGTCGAGCTCGACCACCCGCGTGACGCACCGGGCGAGGAACTCGCGGTCGTGGCTCACGACGACGACGCCGGTCCGCTGCGACGACACGAACGCCTCGAGGCGGGCGAGCCCGTCGAGGTCGAGGTCGTTCGTCGGCTCGTCGAGCAGGAGGACGTCGAAGCGGGACAGGAGCAGGGCGGCGAGACCGACGCGGGCTGCCTGCCCGCCGGAGAGGCCCGTCATGAGGTGGTCGTCGTCGAGGTCCAGGCCGAGGTCGGCGAGGACGGCGCCGGTGCGCTCACCGAGGTCGGCAGCACCGATCGCCATCCAGCGGTCGAACGCGGCGGCGTAGGCGTCGTCGGCCCCGGGGAGACCCTCACCGAGGGCCGTGGCGGTCTCGTCGAACTCGGCCTGCGCGGCCGCGACGCCGGTGCGTCGTGCAAGGTGCTCCGCGATGGTCTCGCCGGGCACGCGCTCGACCTCCTGCGGGAGCCACCCGACGAGGGCGTCGGCCGGAGAGAGCGTCACGGCCCCCGCCTCGGGGGCGTGCACGCCGGCGAGCAACGAGAGCAGCGTGGACTTCCCGGCGCCGTTCGCCCCGACGAGCCCGACGACGTCCCCGGGAGCGACGACGAGGTCGAGGCCGGAGAAGAGGGTGCGGTCGGCGTGGGCCGCGGCGAGGCCGCGGGCGACGAGGGTGGCGGTCATGCGTCCATCCTCCCCGACCGGCAGGGTCCGAGAGGACCGGCTACGCGGACGCTGGATCGACCGGCGTGAGGGGTTTCGCCATCTGCAGCGAGGTCGTCTCGTAGCCGAGCGACTCGTAGAGGTGGCGTGCGACGGTGTTGAAGCCGAACACGTTGAGCCCGAGCGACGCCGCCCCGTGCTCGGCGGCGGCCTGCTCGGCGAGCACCATGACCTGCCGGCCCCAGCCCTTGCCGCGGTGCTCGAGCTCGATCTCGATGTCCCACACCCACCAGGCGGTCGGGTTCTCGTCCGAGCGCGGACCGATCCACAGGAAACCGACCGGGAGGTCGTCGTGCAGCACGTCGAAGATGAGGTGGCCCGGGGCAGGGTGGCCCGCGGGGAAGAGCTTGTGGTGGTTGCGCTCCGCGATGGCGTGCGCCTCGTCGAGCGAGTCGCCCGCGCGGACGCGGTCCTCGATGTACTCCTCGAACGTCCGCTCCACCCACAGGGAGAGTCGCGTGGCGGGCATGGGTTCGAGATGGACCGTCATGGGCTCATCGTGGCACGACCGCAGCGTTCTCCGCCTGTCAATTGCTCAGCAGATCACGCAGGCTCGCGGCGTCCGTGACCGGCCGCTCGCACACGAAGCCCCGGCACACGTACGCGGTGGGCACGGCCGCGGGCCGGTCGGCGAGGAGCGGGTGCGTGGATCCGACGACGCCCGTCGCGATCACCGCGCCCGGGGCGCCCGAGAGCCACGCCTCGCGCACCAGCGCGTCCGTCTGGGCTTGCGTGGTGCTCCCGGCGGCAGGCTCGACCGGGACGACGATCGCGACCTCGCGAGGACCGTCGGCCAGCGCCTCAGCCACGGCGAGCGCGTGCCCGGCGAAGCGCGGAGCCCGCAGGGCGAGGGCCGGGTAGACGGCGAGTGCTGCCTCGGCGGCGACCCGGTGGCGGTGCGAGCCGGAGAGGGCGGCGTAGCGCAGGAGGGCGCCGGCGGCGGCGGACCGGCCCGACGGGCTCGCGTTGTCCCCCGGGTCTGCGGGCCGCACGACGAGCGGTACCTCGCCCTCCGCTGCTGTGCTCGGTGTGTCGAAGAAGGTCAGTGCGCCGGCCGGTGTCGTCTCGGCGAAGCGGTCGAGGACGACGTCGAGGAGGTCGCCGGCGACGTCGTACCAGCGGGTGGTGCCCGTGGCGGAGAAGAGCTGGAGGAGCCCGTCGGCGAGGAGTGCGTAGTCCTCGAGGACGCCGGACGCGGTGCCGACCTGGCCGTCGAGCGAGACGCGGCGCAGCTCGATCCCCTGCGCCTGGTCTTCAGGTCCGGACGCGTCGGGCCGGACGAGGTGCAGCGCGACGACGTGCTCTGCTGCAGCTTCCGCCGCGGCGACCCACCCGGGGCGGTCGAGGATGCGCCCGGCCTCGGCGAGCGCGCCGATGGCGAGGCCGTTCCAGCCGGCGACGACCTTGCCGTCACGTCCGGGAAGGGTCCGTCCCTGGCGTGCCGCGAACAGCGCCGCGCGCACCCGTGACCAGCGAGCCTCGTCCGCCGGGGCCAAGGGCTCGAGGAGCTGGAGCACGCTCGACCCCTTCTCGAAGGTTCCGCCGGGCGTCACCGCGAGGGTGCGCGCGGCCCACGCGCCGTCGTCCTCGCCGAGCGCCTCGACGAGCTGCGCCGGTGTCCAGACGTAGAACGTGCCCTCGTGCCCGTCGGTGTCCGCGTCGAGCGACGAGGCGAACCCGCCCTCGGCGGTGCGGAGCTCGCGCAGGAGGAACTCCGCCGTCTCGGTGGTCACGCGCTCCGCGAGCGCGACGAGCTCTGGGCCGCCGACGGCGGCAGCGACTGGCCCGTCCACGCTGCCGGTCTCCTCGCCGGTCCCGTCACCGTGCGCGAGCGCGCGGTAGAGGTGCGCGTACACGCCGAGGAGCTGGGCGTTGTCGTAGAGCATCTTCTCGAAGTGGGGGACCACCCACTGCGCGTCGACGGAGTACCGGGCGAAGCCGCCGCCGAGCTGGTCGTAGATGCCTCCGCGGGCCATGGCCTCGCAGGTGCGTGCCGCCATCTCGAGCGAGAGCGCGTCGCCGGTGCGTGCGTGGTGGCGCAGGAGCTGCTCGAGGTTCATGGACGGCGGGAACTTCGGGGCGTCCCCGAAACCCCCGCTGGTGATGTCGAGCTGGCGGGCGAGCGCCTCGACGGCGGCGTCGAGGTCGGCGGGCGACGGCGCCGCGGTGTGCCCCGCCGACAGTCCTGCGCCGGACCGCAGGTGCTCGACGAGCCCCGCGGCCTGCTCCTCGAGACCGGTGCGCTTGTCACGCCAGGCGGTGCTCACGGCGTCGAGCACCTGCGGGAAGGACGGAATGCCCTGCACGGGGGTCGGCGGGAAGTACGTGCCGGCGAAGAACGGCGCACCCTCGGGCGTGAGGAACACCGTCATGGGCCAGCCGCCCTGCCGCGTCATCGCCACGACGGCCGCCATGTAGACGGAGTCGATGTCCGGACGCTCCTCGCGGTCCACCTTGATGGACACGAAGCCGTCGTTCATCTGCTGGGCGGTCGCCTCGTCCTCGAAGGACTCGTGCGCCATGACGTGGCACCAGTGGCACGCCGCGTACCCGATCGACAGGAGGACGGGCACGTCGCGCTCGCGGGCCTCGGCGAACGCCTCGGCGGACCACTCCCGCCAGTCGACGGGGTTGTCGGCGTGCTGGCGCAGGTAGGGCGAGAGGGCGGTCGCGAGGCGGTTCATGGATCCACTGTGTCATCGACGAGCGCTCAGCACCGGGTGACGGTCGAGCGCCCGGTCTCGGCGGTCGTGCGGCCGGAGCCTCAGGCCGCGCGCACGACCGGTGCGAGCGCCTCGGCCGGTCCGGGCCGGCCGAAGTACCACCCCTGCGCGAGGTCGACGTGCAGGGAGCGCAGCGACGCGACGTCGTCCGCGGTCTCGACGCCCTCGGCGACCACGAGGGTCCCGTTGCCGTGCGCGAACTCGACGAGCGCCCCGACGAGCGTCGAGAGCACGGGGTCCGCGCTCACCCCGTCGACGATGCTGCGGTCGAGCTTGATGACGTCGGGAGCGCACAGGACGATGTGCCGCAGCGAGGAGAACCCGGCGCCGACGTCGTCGATCGCGAGGCGCATCCCGGCCGCGCGAGGGGCCGCGAGCACGGAGTGCAGGGCGGTGTAGTCCTCGACCTGGTCGTGCTCGGACAGCTCGAGCAGCACCCGGTCGAGGGGGAGCCGGCCGAGCAGCTCGGTGAAGCCCGGGGTGAGGAGCGTCTGCGGCGAGACGTTCATCGCCACGTACCCGTCGACGGCCGCGAGGTGGTCGGCCGCCCGATCGAGAGCGAGGAGCTCGAGGCGGTGCCCGAGGTCGACGGTGTGCGCCTGCTCGAACACGACGTCCGGGGTCATCCCCCACTCGGCAGGGAAGCGGCTCAGCGCCTCCGCGCCGACACGCTCGCCAGTGGGGAGGTCGACGATCGGCTGGAGCAGGACGACGAGGCCGGGGCCGTCGAGCACCGGCAGGAGGCGCTCGGTGATCTCGTCACGTCGCTCCCGCTCGACGACTCCAGGCTCGATGATGACGGCCGCCGCGGAGGCGAGCACGCCGAGCAGGGCCTTGTCGCGCTGGGTGAGGCCCTTGTCCGTCGTGAGGCCGGCCGCGCAGAAGGTGCCGTAGAAGGTGCCGTCGCTCAGCGTCACGGGGACCGAGACGTAGCTGCGCAACCGGGGGAACTTCGCGGCGGGGAGCGCCATCGCGACCGGGTGCTCGCGCACGTCCGGGATGACTGCGGGCAGCCGGCCGTCGAGGATCGCCTGGCAGAACGTGGTCTCCTGCTTGAGCCTGGCGCCCTCCGGGAAGAGGAACGGGATCGAGGAGTCGACCACCTGGAGGTGCTGGACTGTGCCGTCCATGCGCGTGAGGAACGCGACGCTGAGACCGATCGCCTCCTTCGCGGTACGCAGCAGCTCGGCGACCTGCTGCTCGGCCTCCGACCGCTTCGTGCCCATGCCCTCGGCTCCTGTCTGCGAGCACGTCGTGCTCGGCACGTTCCCATCGGCCCGCGAGAGCGATGCATGAGGCCGGTGCAACCGGGCGACATGGATAATCACTTCCGTGTCGTCTACCTCGCCCTCGTCGCCGCTGCTGCCCGGCGCGAGCACCACCGTCGCGCAGCTCCTCGACGACGCGGCGCGCGACCGCTACGCACGCCTGGCCCGGGCGCAGCTCGGGGCGACGGTCTCGGTCGTGTCGTTGACCGCGGACGACGGCCGTCCCCAGGCACCCGTGACACATCTGCCCGCAGGTTGGGCGTCCGCCGTGGCCCCGCACCTGGGTGACACGGTGCGTGCCCTGGTCGTCGCCCGCGACGTGCCGGTCGTGAGTCGCGACGTGCAGCACGACCCCGCTCTCCGGGACCTCCTTGCAGGTCCCGACGCGCTCGTCGGCGCCGTCGTCGGCTACCCGCTCCGCGACACCGGGTCCAGCCCGGCCGGTGCCCTGTGCGTCATGGACACGGAGCCGCGCGACTGGACCGACGCGGAGCTCCAGCTCGTCGAGGACCTCGCCGAGGTGTGCTCCTCCGACCTGCGCCTGCGGGGCGAGCACGCCCGCTCCCGCGAGATCCAGCGCCTCATGACGCAGACCAACCGGCAGAGCCGCCTCCTGCTCCTGCTCAGCGACGCGTTCGCGGACGCCATGACCATCGACGACGTCGCGCAGATCGCGGGCCGCGTCGCCACCACCGGCCTCGGGGCGCGCTACACGGGTCTCGCGCTGCTCAGCCCTGACGGGACCACCCTGCGGTACACGTCGCTCGACGGCTTCTACGCCGAGGTCGGCGAGGAGTGGCGCACCGCGCACATCGACGACGACCGCCCGCTCTCCGCCGTCGCCCGGACCCGCAAGCCGATGATGTTCCCCGACGGCGACCACATGGCGCGAGAGTTCCCCGCCACCGCGACGGTCGTCAAGAGCGTGCCCGGCGCGCGCGTCATGCTGCCGCTCGTGTCCAGCGGGAAGCTCCTCGGCGCGCTCTCCCTCATCTGGGACATGCCCCGGGACTTCGACGAGCAGTCGGCCGCCATCAAGACCGCGCTCGCCGGCTACACCGCGCAGGCTCTCGACCGTGCGCGGATGCTCGCCGAGCGGCAAGGGGTCGCGCGGACGCTGCAGGCGGCGATGCTCTCGCCGCTTCCGACCGTCCACGGCGTGACGCTCGCCTCGATCTACGAGCCCGCGGCCCGCACCGAGGAGGTCGGCGGGGACTGGTACGACGCGATCGAGCTCCCCGACCGCTCGCTCGCCGTCATGATCGGCGACGTCACCGGTCACGACGTCGCCGCCGCGGCAGTCATGGGCCAGCTGCGGTCGATGCTGCGTGCGTTCGCGTGGGAGCACAACGAGCCGCCGTCGGCCATCCTCTCGATCCTCGACAAGACGAACAGCGGCGTGCGGCTCGACGCGACCGGGACGGCGATCGTGGCACGGCTCAGCGAGGAGGACGACGGGCTCCGGATGCGGTGGTCGAGCGCCGGCCACCCGCCGCCCGTCGTCCTGCGTGCCGACCGCTCGGTCGAGATCCTCCAGGGCCGCAACGACCTCATGCTCGGGGTGGAGCCCTCGATCGGGCGCCACGACCACGAGACGCACCTCGCGCCCGGTGACGTGCTCGTGCTCTACACGGACGGGCTCGTCGAGCGGCGCGGCGAGATGCTGCGGGACGGGCTGGGCCGGCTCGTCGCGACGCTCGAGGGCTCCGGCGACGAGGACCTCGCCGACCTGCCCGCGGCGCTCGTGCGCGATCTCGTCGGCGAGGGCGTCGCGGACGACGTCGCCGTGCTGCTCGTCCGCGTCGACGAGCCTTCTCTCCGGTAGCGGCCGGGTGGTACCCGACGGACCATGGGGTAGCCACCCCCGCGCCCGCGCAAGGAGACACCACGATGAGCCACACCGACGACACCGTGTCGGCAGCACACCGCAAGGCGGACGCCCCGGACCCGGAGGACGCACGCAAGCCTGACTCGCCGACCGACATCACCAAGCCGTCCTGGCGGTATATCGGTGCCAAGACCTTCCGTGAGTTCCTCGCCGACCAGTGCACCGACCTCGCGGCCGCCCTGACGTACTACGCGGTCCTCGCGATCGCTCCCGGGATCCTGGCGCTCGTCTCGATCCTCGGCGTGGTGGGAAACAGCGAGCAGATCGTCGACGACCTCATGAACGTGCTCGACGAGTTCGTGCCGGCGAGCGCGGCGGAGACCATCGAGCCGGTCGTCCAGGAGGTGTCGTCCTCCTCGGCGGCAGGTCTCGCGCTGATCACCGGTCTCGTCATCGCCCTGTGGTCGGCCTCCGGGTACGTCAACGCGTTCGGCCGGGCGATGAACCGCATCTACGAGATCGACGAGGGCCGGCCCATCTGGAAGCTGCGCCCGATCATGCTCCTCATCACGCTCGTGACGCTCGTGCTCGTGGCGCTCATCGGCATCATGCTCGTCGCGTCCGGACCCGTGGCGAGCGCGATCGGCTCGTTCATCGGGCTGAGCGACCAGGCGCTCACCGTGTGGAACATCGCCAAGTGGCCGGTCGTCGTGCTGCTCGTGGTCGTCGTCATCGCGATCCTCTACTACGGCACGCCGAACGTGCAGCAGCCGAAGTTCCGCTGGATCAGCGTGGGCGCGTTCGTCGCGATCCTCGTGTGGGCCCTGGCGTCGCTCGGCTTCGGCTTCTACGTGTCGAACTTCTCGAGCTACGACGCGACGTACGGTGCGCTCGCCGGTGTCATCGTCTTCCTCCTGTGGCTGTGGATCACGAACCTCGCGCTGCTCTTCGGTGCGGAGCTCGACGCCGAGATCGAACGCGGCCGTCAGCTCCAGGCGGGCATCGTCGCGGAGGAGACCATCCAGCTGCCGCCGCGCGACACGAAGGCGAGCGTGAAGAAGGCCGAGAAGGCTCAGGAGGACGTGGACCGCGGCCGGGCGCTGCGCGAGAGCCAGGGCGTCGAGGTGGACCCGGACGCCGAGCACCGCGTCGGCAACGGTGACGGCCGCCGGCACGGGGCGGACCGCGACCGGGGCTGATCGACTGTCGCCCGCTCCGGCCCGCTCCGGCCCGCGCCGGCGCGCGACCTCGGGCACTCGTCTCGACCTCGGGCGCTCGAGTGCCCGAGGTCGAAAGAAGTGCCCGAGGTCGACGAGGGTCGAGGTGGCCGCGCGCGTGCGGTACATTCGTCGTACCGAACAGTCGGTATGTGAGTTGACGACGAGCAGAGGATGTCCCGTGAGGCGTTTTGACGGCAAGGTCGCCCTCATCACCGGAGCGAGCCGTGGGATCGGCTACAGCATCGCGGAGCGGCTCGTCGCAGAAGGTGCGCGGGTCGTCATCACCGCACGGCACGAGGACGCGCTGCGCGCGGCGGCCGAACGGCTCGGCCCGCCGGAGACCGTCCGCTACGTGGCCGGCAAGGCGGACGACGCCGCGCACCGCGCCGAGGTCGTCGACCTCGTCCACCGCGAGCTCGGCGGCCTCGACTGCCTCGTCAACAACGCCGGCATCAACCCCGCCTACGGGCCTGCGCTCGAGACCGAGCCGTCGGTCATCCGCAAGATCCTCGACGTCAACGTCGTCGGCGCCCTCGAGTGGTCGCGCGACGCGATGGCCGCCGGGCTGGCGGCCGGCGGCGGAGCGATCGTCAACGTCTCCTCCGTCTCCGCTCTCTCGGCGAGCCCCGGGATCGCGTTCTACGGCGTCTCCAAGGCCGCACTCATCTCCCTCACGACGCAGCTCGCGTTCGAGCTCGCCCCCGACGTCCGCGTCAACGCCGTGGCACCCGCCGTCATCAAGACCGACTTCGCCAAGGTCCTCTACGAAGGGCGCGAGGAGCAGGTGGCCTCCGCGTACCCGCTCCAGCGCCTCGGCGTCCCCGCCGACGTGTCGGGTCCCGTCGCGTTCCTGCTCTCCGACGACGCCGCGTGGATCACCGGGCAGACCGTCGTCATCGACGGCGGCGGCTCGATCACCCCGGTCTCGTGAGAGAAGATGACCCCGTGAAGAACTCGAGCGTCCAGGACAGCGTGAAGAAGGCAGCACTCGACCTCTTCGCGACCCAAGGTTTCGCGCGCACGTCGGTGCAGCAGATCGTCGAGGCGGCCGGCGTCACCAAGGGCGCCATGTACCACTACTTCCGCTCGAAGGACGACCTCCTCTTCGCGATCTACGAGCAGCTTCTCACGCTGCAGCGTGAGCGCCTCACGGAGATCGTCGGGCGCGGGCTGCCGACCGGCGAGACGCTCCGCGAGGTCTGCGTCGACGTCATCGAGACGTCCATCGACTTCCTCCCCGAGGGCACCGTCTTCTTCCGCTCGGTCCACATGCTCTCCCCGGACCGACAGGCCGAGGTGACGCGGCGTCGTCGCGGGTACAACGACGAGTTCGTCGTGATCATCGAGCGCGGCCAGCGTGAAGGCCTCTACCGGACGGACATCCCCATGGCGCTGCTCGTCGCCCACTTCTTCTCCGACGTCCACTACCTCTCCCAGTGGTACAAGCCCGCAGGTCCTGAGGCCAAGGGCGTCGTCGCACGGCAGATCACCGACATGTTCCTCTCGAGCATCGCGGCCCCGCGCGACGCCGCCGCGCCCACCGAGGGCGGCACCCGGTGATGCGGGCCTGGCAGGTGACGGCGCACGGCGAGCCGGGGGAGGTGCTCGCGCTCGTCGAGCTGCCGGTGCCCGAGATCACGGCCACCCAGGTGCTCGTGCGGGCGACGGCCGTCGCGCTGAACTTCCCCGACGTGCTGCTGGCGCGCGGCGAGTACCAGGTGCGGCCCCCGCTGCCGTTCGTCCCCGGGATCGAGCTGTGCGGCGAGGTCGTCGCGGTCGGCACGGACGTGCACCACCTGACCGTGGGGCAGCGTGTCGTCGGGTCGCAGATCGGCGTGCTCGCCGAGCTCTCGGCTCTCGACGCAGCGCTCGTCTTCCCCGCGCCCGGTTCGCTCAGCGACGTCGAGGCCGCCGCCCTCTACATCGGCCACCAGACGGGATACTTCGGCCTCCACCGGCGCGCCCACCTCCAGCCCGGCGAGACGCTCCTCGTCCACGCCGCCGCGGGCGGTGTCGGCACCGCAGCGGTCCAGCTCGGCAAGGCCGCCGGAGCGCGGGTCATCGGCGTCGTCGGTTCCGAGGCGAAGATCGACGTGGCGCGCGAGGCCGGCGCAGACGTGGTCGTCGACCGCTCGAAGGAGTCGTTCGTCGACGTGGTCAAGGAGCACACCGGCGGCCGCGGAGCCGACGTCGTCTACGACCCGGTCGGCGGCGAGACGTACGAGCTGTCGACGAAGTGCATCGCGTTCGAGGGCCGCATCGTCGTCGTCGGCTTCGCGGGCGGAACCATCCAGTCCGCCCGCGCCAACCATGCGCTCGTGAAGAACTACAGCCTGCTCGGCCTGCACTGGGGCCTCTACGCCCGGGAGCGCCCCGATCTCGTCGTCGCCGCGCACGCCGAGCTCACGCGCCTGGCCGACGCCGGCCAGGTGCGCCCGATCGTGCGGCAGGTGGTGCCCTTCGAGGAGGCGGCGTCGGCGCTGCAGCAGCTCGGCGACGGGTCGACCGTGGGGCGCGTCGTCGTCACGCTCGTCTGACCCGAACCGCTCATAGTGCACTAGGAGTGCACTATGCTGCACTCATGGACGAAGACCTCGGCGAGCTCGCCCACGCGATCGGCGCGCGCGTACGCCACGAACGCCAGACGCGCCGGTGGACGCTCGACCAGCTCGCCACCACCGCCGGCCTCAGCCGCCGGCTCGTCGTCAACGTCGAGCAGGGAGCCACGAACCCCAGCGTCGGGACCCTCCTGCGCCTGAGCGAGGCGCTCGGCGTCGGCCTCCCCACCCTCGTCGAGCCGCCCCGGGACGAGCGGCTCACCGTCACCCCCGCAGGCCAGGGCGCAGCACTGTGGTCCGGTGAGCGCGGCGGGCGGGGCGTCCTCGTCGCCGCCACACGGCCACCCGACGTCGTCGAGCTGTGGCACTGGACGCTCGAGCCGGGCGAGCGGCACGCGAGCCCACCCCACGCGGCCGGCACCCGCGAGCTCGTCCACCTCCACGAGGGCACCCTCGTCCTCGAGGCCGGCGGCGAGACCGCCACGCTCCACCCCGGCGACGCCGCCACCTTCGATGGCGACACGCCTCACGCCTACGCCGCACCGGCCGACCGGAACGCCCGCTTCTCCCTCACCGTCTTCGAACCGAGCACCAGCCCGCGCACCCGAACGGAACCCACCCATGACTGACTCCCCGCTCGACGCCTTCCTCGCCGACGCCCACCTCGCACCCGAGGTCTTCGCCCTGCGACCGGACTACCGCGCGATGCTCGTCGCGGTCGACGGCATCACGCCCGGCCCCAGCGACGCGACGAGCGACGCGCTCCTGCGAGCTGCGGAGGAGTCCGCGACGCGCGCCCTCGCGGAGAGTGCCGTCACCGACCTGCCGCACATAGCGGCATGGCGTGATGCCTATACAGCCTTCGGCGCCAAGCCCGGGCGCACCCGCAACAGCCTCGAGGCGCTCGTGCGCCGCGCGACCGGTGGACTGCCCCGCGTCAACCGCCTCACCGACGTCTACAACGCGATCTCCGTCGCCCACCAGATCCCGCTCGGCGGCGAGGACCTGGCCGCCTACGACGGCGCACCGCACCTCGTCCGGGCGACCGGCACGGAACACTTCGACACCACGGCCGACGGAGAGGACGTCGTCGACCGCCCCGAGCCCGGTGAGGTCGTCTGGCGCGACGCGACCGGTGTGACGTGCCGCCGCTGGAACTGGCGCCAGGGCCGCCGGACGCGCCTGCGCGAGGACACGACCTCTGCCCTGTTCATCCTCGACGCCCTCGAACCCCTCGGCGACGATGAGCTCGTGAGCATCGCCGACGAGCTCGCCGGGCACCTCGTCGGCCTCGGACCCCACGTCACGCACGCACGGCGCACGCTCTCGGCCACCGACCCTGGATGACCACGACCGACACCCTCCACGCGCGTCCGTCCCCAGGGGGACCCGCGATGATCCTCCGGGCTGACGACGCCGGGCGGGGAACGGACAAGAGTGGTCGTCCATGACGGTCATCGACATGCTTGTCCTGCTCGCGGTCCTCGCAACGGCGTCCGTCCGCTGGCTCCCGCCGGCTGCGCGGCCTCGTGCCGCTGCCCTCGCCGGTCTGGTCGTCGTCGGATCGCTGGCTGTCGAGGTGGTCCAGGGCGGGCTCCGCTGGCAGCTGGTCCCGGTGGTCGTGGCGCTCGGGGCCGCGACCTGGCTCGCACGGCAGGGCCTGCGCCGCAGCACCCCCACGGCAGTTCCTCGACGGCTCGGTACCGTCCTGCTAGCCGGTGTCGTGGCGGGCGGCGTGGTCCTCGGAGCGGCGCTGCTCTGGGGCTTCCCTGCCCTGCGGCTACCGGCCCCGAGCGGGTCGGCCCCGGTCGGGACCATGGTGCTGGAATGGGTGGACCCGTCTCGCCCCGAGGTGTCGGGGCCGGCGCCGGAGCGCGGTCGCACGGTGGTCGCTCAGCTCTGGTACCCGGCTGACGTGTCACCCGGCGCCGAGCGGTCCGTCTACCTCGGGCGAGATCGTGGGGAGGCCCGACAGGTTGCGGCAGGTGTGGCGGCGACCTTCGGGCTGCCGTCGTTCCTGCTCGACGAGGCCGCCCGCGCACGGACGAGCGCGACGCCGGACGCACCCCCGCAGGCGGGTGAGGAGCGGTTCCCCATGGTCGTCTTCTCGCCGGGCCTGTCCGGTGTGCGCACGCAGAACACGGCGTGGGCCGAGGATCTCGCCAGTCACGGGTACGTCGTCGTCGCACTCGATCATCCCCACGACTCGGCGCTCGTCGTGCTCGACGACGGCACTGCCGTCGCCAGCGAGGTGGCCGCCACGGGTGACGCGGACGAGGACGAACGCCTCGCCGACGGCTGGACCCAGGTGCGCGCCGACGACCTCCGGTTCGCGCTGACGCAGCTGGAGCTCATCGACCAGGCCGTGATCCCGACCCCGCTCGCCGGGCGCATGGACACGGACCACGCGGCCGTGGCAGGCCACTCGCTCGGTGGTGCCGCGGCGATCCGCGCGGCCGCAGCGGATGCGCGGTTCGACGCAGTCATCGACATCGACGGCTTCCCGCGACACCTGCCGACCGCCCCTCTCGAGCAGCCGGTGCTCGCGCTCGTCGCGGGCGCCGGGACGGGCAGCCCGGAGAGCGATGCCGAGTACGCGGCGAGGCTCGACGAGCTGATGGCCCTCAGTGCCGCCGGCGGGTGGATCCTCACGCTCCCGGGCGCGGGCCACCTCAGCTTCACCGATGCCCCGCTGTTCCTTCCCCCGGTCCCGACGCTGACGGGCACCCTGCCGCGCGACGAGGGTCCGCGCGTCACCGCGGCTGCGACCCGCGCGTTCCTCGACGCGTCGCTGCGCGGCAGGGACGTCGACGTCAGCGGTGCGCTCGACCCTCTGGGCGACCTCACGGTGCACTGACTGCGCCGCACAACCCCTCGGACCCGTCGCGACGCCCGCTCTCGCGGCGCGTCGTCGTCGCCGCCAGAGAGCCACTAGGACGCTGCGCCGCCGCTCCTGGTCCCCTGGGAAGACGTCACTGCAGACCGCGCTGCGAGCGCCACCCAGGACCACGAACCGGCGGTGAGCCGGCACCGGTCTGGACCGAGGTCCTCCACGGTGCCGTCGCCGGCGAACGGGAGGACCGTGTGCGCGGGGAGGTCGAGGACCGCGGTCCCGACGCAGGGCCACCCGTCGGTGTCCGCCGATCCCTTGAAGCGGGCGGAGACGAAGTCCCGAGCGCTGCCCCGCTTCGTCCGGGCGACCGGCACCGAGGTCTTCGACACGACGGCCGACGGCGCGGACGTCGTCGAGCACCCCGAGCCCGGCGAGGTCGTCTGGTGCGACGCCACCGGCGTCACCTGCCGCCGCTGGAACTGGCGCCAGGGTCGTCGCACCCGCCTCCGTGAGGACACGACTTCCGCGCTCTTCGTCCTCGACGCGCTCGACCCGTTCACCGACGAGGAGCTCCGGGCCATCACCGACGAGCTCGTCAGCCACCTCCTCCGCCTCGGACCGGACGTCACGCACGCACGGCGACTGCTCTCGGCCGCGGAACCCGGGTGACACCGCCGCTCGTGGACCGAGCCTTCTCATGGACCGGACGACCGGGTCGATAGGAGGGGTGTCGCACTAGCACAGGAGAGAATCCCATGGAGCTCACGACTCACACCTCGTGGTGGCGCAGCCTGCGCACCAGGCTTCTCGCTCTCGGAGGGATCGGCGTGCTGGCAGCCGGTCTCGTGGGCGCGGTGGCGCTCAGCGCCCTCGGCAGCATGCGATCCACGGCGCACGAGGTCGAGCGGCTCCACGACCTGCGCTCCTGGACCGAGGAGATGCGCTACTACAACGCAGACGTCAGCGGATGGCAGACGGCGTACGCGTGGGAGGCCCGCAAGGCTGGTCCGCTCGCGGCGATCGACCCGGAGAACGCCAACCGGGCCGGGTACCTCGCCGACGTCGAGGCGCTCGAGGCCGCACTCCTCCTCGCGCCCACCGACGTGATGGCACCCGTCGAGCGTGAGGCGTACGAGCGGATCCTCGAGCAGTGGGACGCGTTCTTCGCCGGCGACGACCGCGTCGTCGCCCTGTACGGACAGAACACCGACGCCACCACGACCGAGGCGGACGAGTACATCGTCGGCGACCTCTACTCCATCTACTTCACCATCCTCGAGGACACCGCAGCGCTGTCCGACTCCGTGGACGCACGGCTCGACGTCGCGACGCAGGCGGCCGACGCCACAGCGACTCGTGCGACCGTGCTCCTCTGGTCGACCGTCGTGGTCGCCGCGCTCGTCGTCGTCGGAGGGGCGCTCCTCACCTCTCGCACCGTGCTGCGCGGCGTCGGTGCCGTCGACCGGTCGCTGCGCGCCCTGGCCGCCGGGGACCTCACCGTCCGGGCCGACGTCACGTCGAAGGACGAGATCGGGGCGATGGCCACCTCGCTGTCGACCGCCCAGGAGGGCCTGCGGGACCTCATCACCGACGTCAGGCACACGGCCTCGACAGTGGCCTCCGCGGCGGTCGAGCTCTCCGCGTCGTCCACACAGGTCTCCGCCGCCTCCGAGGAGACGTCCGCGCAGGCCGGCGTCGTCTCCGCAGCAGCGGACGAGGTGTCACGCAACGTCGGTGCCGTCTCCGCGGGTGCGGACCAGATGCGCAGCGCCATCCGGGAGATCGCGCAGAACGCCTCGGACGCCTCCCGCGTCGCCGGCGAAGCACGCACGGCGGCCGCCGCGACCAACGAGACGGTCGCCAAGCTCGGCCTCTCGTCGCAGGAGATCGGCAACGTCGTCAAGGTCATCAACGCCATCGCCCAGCAGACCAACCTCCTCGCGCTCAACGCCACCATCGAAGCAGCACGGGCCGGCGAGGCCGGCAAGGGCTTCGCGGTGGTCGCCGGAGAGGTCAAGGAGCTCGCTCAGGAGACCGCCCGTGCCACCGAGGAGATCACCGGTCGCGTCCAGGCGATCCAGGCGGACTCGACGAGCGCCGCCACCGAGATCGCGGGCATCGGCGCGATCATCGACACGGTGAGCAGCTATCAGGACACGATCGCAGCCGCGGTGGAGGAGCAGACGGCGACGACTGCCGAGATGTCTCGCGGAGTCGCCGACGCCGCGACCGGGTCCGGGGAGATCGCGGCGAACATCTCCGGTGTCGCGAGCGCCGCGGCGACCGCCACGGACGTCCTCACCCAGATGGGTGACGCGGCCGGCGAGCTCGCACGGTTGTCGACCAGCCTGCAGACGTCGGTCGACCGCTTCGCCTGCTGACGGTCGCCTCCAGCCTCGGTTGATCGCTGCGGCTCAGGACGATCCCCTCGCTGCAGATGTCACGCCCTGCGGAAAGGTCACCCCGGTGAGCTCTTCGGAGACGGCCCACAGGCGTTGCTGAGTGGCGCGGTCGTGCGAGGCGGGGCTCGAGGTGACGGCCTTCGGGTATCCCCGGACCTCACGCCGGTTGCCGGGCCCGTAGTACTGGCCGCCGACCACGGCCGGGTCGGTGGCGGCGCGCAGCGTGGGCAGGGCGCCCATCGCAGGCGTCTGGGTGAGCAGGGGCGCGAGCCACGTGACCGGAAGGCGGACTGCGGCTGGCGCGTTGCGGACGAGCTCGGTGTTGGACACACCGGGGTGGGCGGCGACCGCGATCGTGGAGCCGTACGGCGCGAGCCGGCGCTGCAGCTCGTAGGTGAACATGAGGTTGGCGAGCTTGGCCTGGCCGTAGGCGGCGACACGGCTGTACGAGCGCTCCCACTGGAGATCGTCGAAGTGGATGGCGGCCCGGATGCGGTGGCCGGTGCTGCTCACCGTCACGATGCGGGAGCCGGGCACGGGCAGGAGCCTGTCGAGGAGCAGGCCGGTGAGGGCGAAGTGGCCGAGGTGGTTGGTTCCGAGCTGCAGCTCGAAGCCGTCGGCCGTGGTCTGTCTCGGTGTGTACATGACGCCGGCGTTGTTGATGAGGAGGTCGATGCGTGGGTGGGCGGCGCGTAGGTCGTCGGTTGCTGACCGGACCGACTCGAGCGAGGTCAGGTCGAGGGCCTGGACGGCGACGTCACCGGTGATCCGGTCGGCTGCCTTCTTGCCCTTCTCGACGTCCCGGACAGCCAGGACCACCGTCGCCCCGTGCTCGGCGAGCATCCGGGCGGTCTCGAAGCCCAGCCCGGTGTTGGCCCCGGTGACGACAGCCACCCGGCCGTGCTGGTCGGGGATGTGCTGCTCTGTCCAGCTGCTGATCATGACGCTCTCCTGAGGATAACGAACCATCGGTCTCTTGTAACCCGAAGGTAAGGGACCGCCGGTCTGATGTCAAGGGACCGGTGGTCTCCTACGCTAGGGTGGTTGGATGACCTTCCAGCGAGCGCGGAGCGAGGAGCAGCGGGAGATCCGCCGCCGGGTGATCCTCGACACGGCGGCGTCGATGCTCGACGAGATGCCCGTGACCGCCGTGAGCCTCAACGAGCTCAGCCGGCGGGTGGGCCTGGCCAAGTCGAACGTCCTGCGCTATTTCGAGTCGCGCGAGGCCGTGCTTCTCGAGCTCCTGGACGACTTCCTGGGACGCTGGCTCGCCGAGCTGGCTGAGGAGCTGGCCGCGGGGATCGACGTGCACGCGGCCTCAGACGTACGGGCGCGCCAGCTGGCCGACGTCCTCAGTCGGTCGCTCGCCGACCGGGTGGTGCTGTGCGACCTCTTCGGCGCGCAGGGCGGCGTCCTGGAGCACAACGTCTCGGTTGACGTGGTCAAGCGGCACAAGCGGTCCTCTCTCGCCCGGCTCGCGACGATGACGGAGCTCGCGCGCCGCTACGTGCCCGAGCTCGGTGACGGCGCGCAGCTGTTCTGCCTGATGAGCCTCGTCACGGCGGGCGCGCTGTCGGCCTACGTCCCGCCACCGCCCAGCCTCGTCGCCGCCTACGCAGACGAGCCCGCGCTCGGAGTGCTCCACATGGAGCTCCGCGACGCTCTGCAGGTCGCCATCACCTCGGCGCTCATGGGCGTGCTGCCTCGCAGCTGAACAGTGCCCTCCGTGACGCCCATGACCCGGCCGTGAGGCTGCCGCCGTGATCGCGACCCTGCTTGGAACCGTCCCCACCGTGACCGGTCGCGGATCGTCCTGGAGAACGCAGTGAGGAACGATCAAGGTTCGACGAAGGCGATCGCGACCACGCTCGCGTCGTGCAGACGGCCAGGTCCTGGCCGCGTCATCGGGGGTCTCAGGGACTCTTGCTAGCCTGACCGCAGTGACGCGTCGGCGATGGAGGGGGGACAGATGACCGTGCGAGCGAGCGGTCTCGAGCGCTTCGGCGCTGTCGTCGTCCTGCTCCTCCTGGTGCTCGCAGGAGTCGTGCTGCCCAGCGTGGCCGACGGCGGTGTCGGAGCGCACGTGGCGCACGAGGCGCACGAGGTCTCGATGCCGGGCTCGTCGGGCCTCCCGGGCGGGGTGGGCGCGTCGGCGGAACCAGAGATCGCTCTCCTTCCGCTCGCACACCTCGCGGCCGAGGCCTCCCTTCAGGACGCCCTGGTCGTGTGCTGCGCTCTGGTCGTGGCAGCGATCCTGGTGCCGGTGGTCTCTCGATGGTTCCTCGGCAGGGGCCGGCCGGGAAGAGTGCACGGTCGTGCCCCGGCCGTGACGGCGCCTCGTGCGCGTCGTGATCGAGGTGCCCGTCCCATCGTGGCGCACTCCTTGTGCGTCCTGCGGGTGTAGGAGCGCTCTGGTCGCCGTCCCCGCGGTGACCTCGAGCGACCACACCCCAGATCCCGTCCCTCCGTGCAGGGACGGGCAGACGATGGAGCCCTACATGAACACCAAGACACGCATTGCTGCCCTCGCCGCGTCGCTGACCCTGGCCACGTCTCTCGCCGCGTGCGCCGACACGGCGCCGGAGTCGGAGTCGACACCCACAGCGCAGGAGAGTGGCCAGGACGCTGCCGAGGTCGCGTCGCACAACGACGCCGACACCGAGTTCGCGCAGATGATGATCATCCACCACGAGGGTGCTGTCGAGATGGCTGACCTCGCGGCGACGAGTGCTACGAGCCAGGAGGTCAAGGACCTCGCAGCGAAGATCTCCGCCGCCCAGGGGCCCGAGATCGACACCATGACGACCTGGCTCGACGGGTGGGGTGAGGAGACGTCGCCCGACGACGGCATGGAGGGGATGGACCACAGCGACATGCAGATGGAAGGGATGGACCAGGCCGCAGTCATGGTCCAGCTCGGGGCCCTGACCGGGACCGAGTTCGACCGGCGCTTCCTGGAGCTGATGATCGATCACCACGAAGGCGCCGTAGGGATGGCACAGGAGGAGCTGGACTCGGGCGAGAACGCGGACGCGCTGGCGCTCGCTGAGACGATCATCGACGCCCAGACGGCTGAGATCGCCACGATGCAGGGCATGCTCGACGCCCTCTGAACAGCTCGCCTTCGCGTGGCGGGACAGCGGATCACGCTGTCCCGCCACCCTCCTCCCGTGCCCTCTTCCTCCTCAAGGACCTTCAGATGCCCCTGCACCCCATCGCACGACCAGCCTCCGCGTTCTCTCTCACCGTCGTTCTGGTCCTCGCCGGCTGTTCCGCGGCGCCGACCGTGGACGACACGGCCGCGGACATGCCCGACGCGTCGCAGACCGTCTTCGAGCACATCCACGGCATCGGCCTCAACCCCGCTGACGACTCCGTGTACGTCGCCACGCACCGGGGACTGTTCCGGCTCGACGACTCGGTCCCGCAACGGGTCGGCGAGACCCGGAGCGACCTGATGGGATTCCTGGTCACAGGGCCTGACTCGTTCTACGCCAGCGGCCATCCGGCCCCCGGCGAGGCTGCGCCGGCCAACCTGGGTCTGCTGTCCAGCACAGATGCCGGGGCAGCATGGGAGAACGTCTCCCTCCGTGGGCACAGCGACTTCCACGACCTCACGGGAGTGGACGACCGCCTCTACGGACTGGACTCCTCCGACGGGCGGCTCAAGCGGAGCGATGACGCGGGTGTGACGTGGACGAGCGGACCGACGGTCGCGGCCCGCGACATCGATGTCGATCCGAACGACCCGGACCGCCTCGTCGTGACGGCCGAGGCCGGACTCCTGGTGAGCACGGATGGGGGAGAGGCGTTCGCTCCTCATGAGGTCCAACCGCCTGAGCGGCTGGTCCTGGTCGCCCACGTCCGCGGTCGCTCGGACCAGCTCACGGCGTCCCTCGCAGGACTGGACGCGGTCGGGAGGCTCTGGGTGTTCGACGGAGCGGGCTGGGCTGTCACCGGCGTGCCCCGAGGAGCGCCGGAGGCCTTCGTCGCGATCGGGGAGGAGTCCTACCTGGCCGCGTTCGACGGCACGGTCTTCCGCACCGGGGACGCCGGTCGCTCCTGGTCCCAGGCGTGAGACTGACCGAGCGAGCCTGACCGGCAGCGGATCAGGCCGCTGGCAGGGTGAGGGTGAAGATGCTGCCTCGACCCAGGCCCGCGCTCGAGGCGGTGATGGTTCCACCGTGGGCGGACGTGAGGGCGTGGCAGATCGCCAGACCGATCCCGGATCCGCCGTGCGCCCGGTCGCGTGCGGTGTCTGCACGGTAGAAGCGCTCGAACAGGTACGGGAGGTGCTCGGGCGCGATGCCTTCGCCCGTGTCCTCCACGCTGAGGGTCGTCCCACCGGTGGGGGTCCGGCCGGCGCGGAGGGTGACGGTCCCACCCGGTGGGGTGTGCCTGATCGCGTTCGCGACGAGGTTGTCGAGGACCTGCGCCATCCGCAGGCGATCGACGAGGAGCTCCGGCAGGTCGTCGTCGATGTCGCGCTCGAGCCCGACCGACTGTTCTGCTGCACGCTCACGGCCCGCGTCCAGTGCGGCGGACACGAGGTCCCCGGGGGCGACGGGTTCGCGTTCGAGGGTGAGGTCTCCGCTCTCTGCGCGGGTGACCGCCGCGAGGTCGTGCGACAGCCGGGTCAGGCGGGCGGCCTGTTCACGCAGGACGGCGGTGGTGGCTTCGTCGAGCGTCTGGATGCCGTCCTCGAGCGCTTCGAGGTACGCACTGATGGTCGCGACCGGCGTGCGCACCTCGTGTGCGACGTCCGCCAGGAGGCGGCCTCGTAGCCGGTCGCTGTCCTGCAGCCGCTCAGCCATGTGGTTGAGCGATGCCGCGACCTCGTCGAACTCGCGGCCGATGCCGGGCGCGGGGACGCGAGACCCGTAGTGACCCGTGCCGACGTCCGCGGCTGCGGTGGAGAAGGCGGTCAACGAGCGAGAGATCCGCCGTGCCAGAACCACGGAGACCATCGTCGCCGCGAGGCCCGCGGCGCTCAGGGCGACGGTCATGGTCAGGGTGCTGGCCGAGCGGAACGCCTCTTCGGCATGCACGACGGCAACGTCGTGGTCGCTCAGCTCGGCCCGCAGCATGTGCTCGTGGAACAGTGCCGGCCCGACGACCGAGGCGACCACCCACGCTGTCACCGCGGCCGTCGTGAGCACGAGCAGGATGGCGACGAGGAGTCGTGGCGCCAGGCCCCGCGGAGCGCGGGGGCGCGGCGGACGGGAGGTCATCGTCCGGGACCGATGCGGTACCCCACACCGCGGACGGTCCGGACGAACGTCTGCCGGTCTGCGCTGTCGCCGAGCTTCTGGCGCACGTGCAGGACGTGGACGTCGACGAGGTGCTCGTCGCCCACCCAGCCTTCTCCCCAGACCGTGTCGATCAGGAGGCGCCTGCTGAACACCATCCCGGGGCGTGCGGCCAAGGCGGCCAGGACGTCGAACTCGGTGCGCGTCAGGTCGACGAGGCGACCCTCGATCCGGACCTCGCGTGCCGGCAGGTCGATCGACAGCGTCCCGATCTCGAGGACGTGCGGCGCGGTGCGCACCTCGGTGTCCGGCGGCGTCTGCCGCGGTCGGCGGTGGAGCGCTGCGATCCGGGCCACGAGCTCACGTGGGCTGAAGGGCTTGGTCATGTAGTCGTCGGCGCCCACCGACAGTCCGATGAGGACGTCGATCTCTTCTGCCCGGGCCGTCAGCATGATGACGTAGCAGTCGGAGAAGGTGCGCAGACGGCGACACACCTCGACCCCGTCCAGCCCCGGCAGGCCCAGGTCCAGGACGACGACGTCCGGGTCGACCTGGCGGACCAGCTCGACGGCCTGGGCGCCGTCGGAGCACAGGTGGGTCTCGAACCCGTCGCGCTCGAGGTAGTCCGCGACGACACGGCTCAGAGCCTGCTCGTCGTCGACGACGACCGCGCGACGTCCCGCGATGACGGGCAAGGAGCTGTTCATACGTCCCATTCTGAGCGCACCGGGGCAGGTCCAGGACCATCCGGGCAGAGGTGATGGCGAGCCTTCATCGAATCTTGATGCAGTCACCACCGCACCGTCGGGGTAGCGACGACAGGCTGTGCTCCTCTGGTTCGTATCGCAAGGAGCGCCCGTGCCCACCCAACCCGCCGCACCGTCATCGGTGACCGTCGTGCACGCACCGGCGTGCCACTTCTGCTCGGACGCCGAGGAGGCTCTGGCGGTCGTGGCCGTCCGGTTCCCGCTCGACATCCGCCGGATCGAGCTCGACTCACCCGACGGCCGTCGCCTCGTCGCCGAGCACCGCCCGGCGATGAGTCCTCTCGTGCTGCTCGACGGTGCCTTCTTCAGCTCCGGTCGGCTGCCACGCAAGAAGCTCGTGAGAGAGCTCGAGCTGCGCGCGGCACGTCGCCTCGCCGGGACGGCCTGACCGTGGGCACCGAGCTGCTGTCCACCGGGAGCATCCTTGCGGCGTTCTTCGCCGGCGGCGTCGCACTGTTCGCCCCGTGCTGCATCGTCTTCCTGGCGCCCGGCTATCTCGCGGGTGCCGTGAAGAACCGCCGGTGGCGGCTGCTGCCGTTGACGTTCGTCTTCGCGGCGGGCCTCGGCCTGGTCCTGGTGCCGATCACGCTGGGCATGAGCCTCCTGGCCGGTGCGATCGCCCGCTACCACGAGCCGCTCTACTACGCGGGCGGGGCGCTCATGATCGGTCTGGCCGTCCTGGCGTTCTCCGGCCGGATGTGGTCGCTCCCCTCGTTCCTCCGTGCACCCGACACTGCCCGTGGTGACAGCGCGAGCTTCTTCTCGCTCGGTGTGTTCTCGGGCATCGCCTCGAGCTGTTGCGCACCCGTCCTCGCCGGGGTCATGACCCTCTCGGTGCTGTCGGGCTCGCCGGTCGGGGGCTTCACGCTCGGTGTGGCGTACGTGTTCGGGATGGTCTTCCCGCTGTTCGTCATGGCGCTGGTCTGGGACAAGGCGCACCTGGGCGACAAGAAGCTCCTGCAGGCGAGAGTGGTGAGGGTGCGCATGGCCGGCCGCACCCTGGTCACCAACACCCTGAACATCGCCGTCGCGGTGGGTTTCGCGGTGATGGGTGGCTTCGTGATCGCCTTGGCCGGAAGCACAGACATGACCGGCGGTTCTGCCGTCCAGGACGGCACCAGCCGTGCTCTGACCAGGGTGTTCGGCTCCGTCCAGGACTGGTTGTCTCCGGTGCCCGAGCCACTTCTCGGCCTGCTCCTGCTCGCCGTCGCAGGCGTCTTCGTGTGGGCGACGCTCACCGAGCGCCGCAGCGCCCCACGTACCCCCACGACCGTCGACACCGTGCCGACGTGCCATGAGATCCCGACCGAGGAAGAGACTCTGCGATGACTCCCCCCAGCGCCTCCGGGCGACTCGACGAACGCCAGCATGCTCTGCACGAGGTCCAGGTGATGCAAGCAGCCCAGTGGCGACGCCGGCAGCGGCGCAGCTGGGCGCTGTGGGGCGCTGCCCTGGTGCTCGTCGCGGCCGTCGTCACCCTGGGCCTCCTGAGCTCCGGCCCCACCGAGTCGGTCGACGCGCGACAGGCCCCGGCCTTCACGCTGCCCGTGTCCGACGGGTCCGAGGCGTCGCTCGCCGACTTCCGTGGAGGGCCGGTCGTCCTCTACTTCAACGAGGGTGCCGGGTGTGACTCGTGCCTGTTGCAGATGCAGGCGATCGAGCAGGACCCCGCGTTCGCGGAGGCGGGGATCACGGTCCTGCCGATCGTGATGAACCCCGCCGAGCAGATCAACGCCGAACGTGATCGGCTCGGGGTGAGCACACCGTTCCTCATCGACGACGGGACCGTCTCCGAGGCCTACGGCACCCTCGACGCAGGGATGCACGAGGGCCTGCCCGGCCACGGCTTCATCTTGATCGACGCCGACGGCGTGCAGAAGTGGTACGGCAACTACCCCTCCATGTGGCTCGATCCGGACGCCCTGTTCGACGAGGTCACCAGTCGCCTGTGAGCCCGGGAGCCGACGGTGCCCGCGCCGCAGCGGCGTAGCGGGTCGCCAGCTCACCGAACGCGTCGACGAGCTCTGGCGGCTCGACCACCTCGATGTCCCCACCGAAGCGCCCGAGCGAGGCGGCGAGCGCGACCCAGGACCATGACCCGGCCGTGAGGCTGCAGCGGTCCGGGCCGAGGTCCTCGACCGTCCCGTCGCCGGCGAACGGGAGGACGGCGTGCGCCGGGAGGTCGAGGATCACGGTCCCGAGGCAGGGCCACCGGTCCTCGTCGTCCGAGCCCTTGAAGCGTGCGGAGACGAGCGCGTGCGCGCTCCCGCCGGGGATCTCGCGCGGGACGAAGCGCGGTCCGGTGGGCGTGCGCGGGCTGACGCGGTCGGCGCGGAAGATCCGCCAGTCGTCCGCGTCGAGGTCCCACGCGACGAGGTACCAGCGCCCCGCGGTCGTGACGACGCCGTGGGGCTCGACCCGGCGGGGTGCCTGGGCGTCCCGCGACGACGGCGCGGCATCGGTGGCGACGTCGTGCGCGTCGATGCCCGGACCGCCGGCCCGAGACCGCTCACCCGCGTAGTCGAAGCGCAGGACCTCGCGGGCGCGGACGGCGGTCGAGAGCGCGACGAGCAGGTCGGGCGACGCCTGCCCGGCGCCCCCGGCTCGGCTGGGGACCGCGGTGAACTGGAGGGCGTCGAGCCGGTGCCGGAGCCGCGGAGGCATGACCTGCCGGACGGTGGTCAGCGCGCGGACGGCGGCCTCCTCGATGCCCGCCCCGGTGAGGTTCGCGGCCTGGAGCGCGACCGTGAGGGCGAGCACCTGGTCGTCGTCGAAGAGCAGGGGTGGCAGCTCGGCGCCCGCGTCGAGGCGGTAGCCGCCGGCCGGTCCCTTGAGCGCCCGGATGGTGTAGCCCATCTCGCGGAGGCGCTCGACGTCGCGCCGGACGGTCCGGTGCGTGATGTCGAGCCGGTCGGCGAGGACCTGGCCCGGCCAGTCTCGACGCGTCTGCAGGAGCGAGAGCAGGCGCAGGAGTCGCGACGTGGTCGTGGTCGAGGGCGTCGAGGTCATGCTCTGACGATAGGTGGGATGGAGGACCGTATCTGTCCTGCACTGTCGAGAGAGTGGGTTGTGCCGGGCACGCCGGTGCACATCTCATCCAGGAGCAGACATGACTGTCACCACCACGCCTCACCTCAACTTCCGCGGCGACGCCCGCGCGGCCCTCGAGCTCTACCACTCCGTCTTCGGCGGGCAGCTCGTCGTCGTGACCAACGAGGACGCGTTCAGCGTCGAGACGCCGGACGAGGCGCAGCAGGTCAAGTTCGGCCAGGTGGTCGCCGAGAGCGGCTTCCAGGTCATGGCGTACGACGTCCCGGCGAGCGTCGCCTACGACCAGGGCGAGAAGTCGGTCTTCGTCTCCGTGCGCAGCGACTCGGCCGACGAGATCACCGAGCTCTGGGCCCGGTTCGTCGAGGGGTCGACCATCGTGACCGACCTCGGTCCGGCGGGGTACTCGCCGCTCTACGGGATGCTCGAGGACCGGTTCGGGGTGGTGTGGGTGCTCGACGTCGCGGTCGCGTACGACGCGGGCTGAGTGCCGCCTGCGGGGTGGGCGCCGGACGGGCTCCGGTGTCCGCCTCGCCCCCGTCGGGGGTGGGAGAACTCCTCCCGCAGCGCCATACCGGACAGTCGGTTTCTTTGCTAGGGTGAACCCACCGTCAACACGATGAGGTGCGGATGTCCACCGAACGACCCCCCACGAGCGGCGCGACCCCACGGCTGGCGCTCACCGACGTCACCGTCCGGTTCGGCGGGATGGTCGCGCTCGACTCCGTCTCGCTCGCCGTCGGCGAGCGAGAGGTCGTCGGGCTCATCGGCCCCAACGGCGCCGGCAAGACCACCCTCTTCAACGTCGTCTGCGGCCTCGTCACGCCGAGTGCGGGCGAGGTCAGGCTCGGCGGCAGCCGCCGACCCCTGGCACCCCACCGGCTCACGGCGGCCGGGGTGGCCCGCACCCTCCAGGGCCTCGGCCTCTTCGCAGGCCTCACCGCCCGCCAGAACGTCATGGCAGGCCTGAGCACACGCGCCCCGGGCGTGTTCCGCAGCTCGCTGGGCACACCCGGCTCCGACCAGCACGCGCGTCACGCCGCCGCTCGCGCCGACGAGACGCTCCGCACGCTCGACATCCTCGACACCGCAGACCGGTTGCCCGACTCGCTCCCGTACCCCGTGCGCAAGCGGGTCGCCCTCGCCCGCGCGCTCGTGAGCGAACCGACGCTCCTCCTGCTCGACGAGCCGGCCGGCGGCCTCGGGAGCGACGACATCGCCGCGCTCGCGACGCTCGTCCGGCAGCTCGCCACCACCCGTGACTGCACCATCGTCCTCGTCGAGCACCACGTCGACTTCGTCATGGGCGTCTGCGACCGGGTCGCCGTCCTCGACTTCGGTCGCCTCATCGCCGACGGGTCCCCCGAGGAGGTCCGGCGGACGCCCGCCGTCATCGAGGCGTACCTCGGCATCGACACCCCGGCCCACCGCACGCAGGCCGCCGCAGCATCGGAGGCCACGTCATGACCGGGGTCCTCACCCACGGCGGGCCGGCCGCCGCGTCGTCCGGCATCACGCCCCTCCTCGAGGTCCACGACGTCACCGCGGGCTACGGGCACAGCCCCGTGCTGCGCGGCGTCAGCCTCACGGTGCCGACCGGCTCGATCGTCGCCGTCGTCGGTGCCAACGGCGCCGGGAAGACGACGCTCCTGCGCACGCTCTCCGGCCTCGTGCCGCTCAGCGGAGGCACCGTCCGGCTCGACGGCGTCGACCTCGCGGGTGTCGCCGTCGAGCACCGGGTGCGGCACGGCCTCTCCCACGTGCCCGAGGGGCACGGCGTCGTCGCCGAGCTCACCGTCGACGAGAACCTGCGCCTCGGAGGCCTCTGGCGCCGCGACCGGAAGGACCTCAAGGCCGCGGTCGCGGAGATGTACGAGCTCTTCGAGCCGCTCGCCCGCCGCCGCAGCAGCCCCGGCCACCAGCTCTCCGGCGGCGAGCGGCAGATGCTCGCCGTCGCCCGCGCCCTCGTCGCCCGTCCCCGGCTGCTCCTGCTCGACGAGCCGTCCCTCGGCCTCGCACCCCGCATCGTCGCCGACATCATGGAGCTCCTGCGCACGCTGTGCGACGAGCGCGGGCTGACGATCCTCCTCGTCGAGCAGAACGTCCGCAGCGCGCTCCTCGTCGCCGACCACGGCGTCGTCCTCGACCTCGGGGAGGTGGTCGCCTCCCGGGCGGCCGCCTCGCTGCTCGACGACGACGCCCTCCGCCACGCCTACCTGGGGTTCTGATGGACCAGCTGATCTTCCTCGTCGGCTCCGGCCTCGCCCGCGGGTCCGTCTTCGCCGTCTTCGCGCTCGCGCTCGTCCTCATCTGGCGGGCCGCGCGCATCGTCAACTTCGCCCAAGGCGCGATGGCCGCCGTCGCGACCTACCTCGCGTTCGCCGTGACCGCCGCGACGGGCAGCTACTGGCTCGGGCTCGCCGCCGCGCTCGTCGGCGGAGCGCTCCTCGGCCTCGTCGTCGAGCGCGGTGTCATGCGCTTCGTCGCGCACACCTCACCGCTCAACAGCGTCATCGTCGCCCTCGGTCTCGTCACGATCATGCAGGCAGGCCTCGGGATCGCGTTCGGCAACGGCTACCGGACGATGAACCTGCCCTTCAGCTCGACCCCGATCGTCGTCGGTGGTGTGCCGCTGCTCTCGCCGTACAACATCTTCGTCCTCGTGGTCGCCGCCGTCCTCATGATCGGCCTCGGACTCCTGTTCACGCGCACGCCCCTCGGCCTGCGGCTGCGCGCCTCCGCCTTCGCCCCCGAGACCTCGCGACTCCTCGGCGTGCCCGTCTCGCGGATGCTCACCCTCGGGTGGGTGCTCTCCTCCGCGGTCGGTGCGCTCGCGGCGCTCCTCGTGGTGCCCACCGAGCTCGGGCTCAACCCTCACGCGACCGACATGCTCTTCGTCTACGCGTTCACGGTCGCGATCGTCGGGGGGCTCGACTCACCGGTCGGAGCCGTGGTCGGCGGCCTCGTCGTCGGGCTGCTCCTCAGCCTCGTCACCGGATACCTCGGTTCGACGCTCGCCCCCATCGCCGTCCTCGTCCTCCTCGTCGCGGTGCTCCTCGTGCGGCCTGGCGGCATCTTCTCCGCCAAGGAGGCACGCCACGCATGAGCGTCACCGTCGAAGACAAGGTCACCCCCGCGGACGCCGCCCGGCCAGGCCCGGTCCGGTCCGACCTCGCCGCGTCCGGTCGCCGCGTGCTCATCGCGCTCGCCGGCCTGGTGCTCGCCATCGGCGGGACGTTCCTCCTCGACCCGTACCGCAACTACCAGCTCGCCGTCGTCGCCGCCTACCTGTGCGCGACGGCCGGCCTCACCGTGCTCATCGGTCGCGGCGGCCAGCTGTCCCTCGGGCACGCCGCGCTCATCGCGGCCGGCGCGTACAGCTTCGGCCTCACGTCGAACGCGATGGACGAGCAGGGGATCACGGGCGTCGCCCTCGTCGTCGTGCCGATGCTCGTCGGCGTCGTGGCCGCGAGCGTCCTCGGGGTGCTCCTCGGACTTGCCGCCGCACGGTTGCACGGGCCCTACCTCGCTGGGCTCACGCTCGCCGTCGTCGTCGCGATCCCCGCCGTGACCTCGACGTTCTCGTCCGTCCTGGGGGGCGACGCGGGCCTCTACATCTCCGTGCAGAGACGGCCCGAGGCGCTCGACCGCATCATCGCCGTCGAGCAGTGGCAGGCGTGGGTGGCGATCACCGCGGCGGCGGCCGTCCTGTTCGTCCTGTCGAACCTCGTGCGCAGCTCCTACGGGCAGCGCATGGTCGCAGTCCGGGACGACGAGGCGGCCGCGCGGCTCGTCGGCATCGACACCACACGCGTCAAGGTCGCCGGCTTCACCATCAGTGCCGGGTGCGCGGGCCTCGGCGGCGGAGTCCTCGCCTACGTCACGCAGAACGCCAGCCCCGGTGCGTTCTCGCTCGTGTTCTCCCTCTTCCTCGTCGTGGCCGTCGTCATCGGCGGACTCGGCTCGCTCCGGGGAGCCCTGTGGGGAGCGCTCCTCATCGTGCTCCTCCCCGACGTCATCGGGACCGTCCTGGACTCCCTCGACCTCCCGCCCGAGCTCGCCCAGCGGCTCGACGGGAACGTGGCGGTCCTCGTCTTCGGGCTCCTGCTCGTGACGATCATGATCGTCGCCCCGCACGGGATCCAGGGGTGGCTCAGCTCGCTGCGCCGCCCCCGTCGCCGCGCGCCCCGCACCGCACCGGCACTGTCCACCGAATGAGAAGAAAGGTGTCAACGATGACACGGTCCAGGTTCCTCCGCGGGGTCGCGGCTGTCGGCTCCCTCACGCTCGTCGCAGGCCTCGCGGCCTGCAGCACCCCGAGCGACTCCGACGACGGCGACGGGTCCGGCGACAGCGCCGCCCCCGCCCCGGGCGTCACCGACACCGAGGTGGTCGTCGGGACGCACCATCCCCTCACCGGCGAGGCTGCTGCCGGCTACGCGACGATCTCCGCGGCCACGACCGCGTACTTCGAGTACATCAACGACAACGGTGGCATCAACGGTCGGAGCATCGAGTACATCGTCAAGGACGACGGCTACAACCCGGCGAACACCTCGACGCTCACCCGCGAGCTCGTCCTCGACGACGAGGTCTTCGCCATCCTCAACGGCCTCGGCACGCCGCCGCACAGCGCGGTCATCGACTACCTCAACGACACCGAGGTGCCCGACGTCTTCGTCGCGTCCGGCAGCCCGACGTTCAACCAGCCCGAGGAGTACCCGTACACGTTCGGCTTCAACACGAACTACATCGTCGAGGCCAAGATCCTCGCGACGTACGCGCAGGAGAACTATCCCGACCAGGTGTACTGCCTCATGGCGCAGGACGATGACCTCGGTGAGGACTTCGAGGCGGGCCTCCTGAGCATCCTCGGCGAGGACGGACTGGCGACCACGCAGGTGTACTCGGTGTCCAACCGGGACGTCGCAGCGCAGGTCGCGGCCATGCAGGCCGCGGGCTGCGAGGTGAACTTCCTCGCCGCGATCAACGCGTTCAGCGCCATCTCCATCGGCACCGCCGCGAAGCTCGCGTACCAGCCGCAGTGGGTCGCCGCCTCGATCGGAGGCGACTACAACACCGTCTCGACGTACCTCGGTGACGTCGGCCCCGCGCTCCTCGAGGGCTTCGTCAGCGCCAACTACCTGCCGTCCCACTTCAGCGAGACGGACCCGTGGACGGCGCACTTCTCCGACATCAACGAGCAGTACAACCGCGGCGCCGCATTCGACGGCAACACCGTCTACGGCATGTCCGTCGCCTACCTCTTCGCCGAGGCGCTCGCCAAGTCCGGCGAGACGCCGACGCGCGAGAGTCTCCTCGCCGCGCTGACGTCCGGGGACCTCATGGGCAACGCGATCGTCCCGCTCAGCCTCAGCGAGACGAACCACGGCGCGTACAGCGGGGCGCAGATCACGACGGTCACCGGCGGCATCCAGGAGTACGTCGGAACGCCCTTCACCACCGGGACCGGCGACGAGCCGGTCGAGCCCTACGAGGGCGGGCCCGTGCCGTTCGAGAACGAGGGGATCCCGGTGCCGTAGAGGGTCGCCCACCACGAGCGACGGTGCCCCGGTCCTGTGGACCGGGGCACCGTCGTCAGTAGGACGGCATCTGCCCGAGCACCTTCTCCGCCGCGTCCACGATCGCCGTGCACAGCGGTAGGTCCTGCCGTACATCGTCCGGCGTAGCCGGTCGTTCCTGCAGGTAGTCTCCGTCGTTGCGCTGCCGCCGGATCCTTCCGTAGGGCGCCAGGACCCTGCCCAGGGGCGGGTCGAGCTGCGCCTTGACCGCCTCGGATACCGCTGTGTGCCCTCCCTCGCGTGTCGGGCGCAGCCCTTGGGCGAGCGGCACGGCCGTCAGAGCCTTGCGGTTCGCGCTGTGCAGGCCGTCGTAGGCGAGCTCGACGTCGAGGTCTGCGATGAGCTGGACCGAGTCCAGGTGGTTCCGAGCCTGTTGCACGAGCGCGCGCGCCCCGTCGAGGCTGGGCGGCACCTTCTCGAGCTTTCCGCGGCTCAACAGCTCGTCGACCTCGGCGCTTCCCTGGTTCCAGCTCATGCGTTCTCCTCGATGTCATGGTCCAGGTGCAGCTCGACCAAGGGACGGGAGCGCACCGTGCTGATGAACGGATCGTCGGCATCCTCCCAGCGTTCCGGGCTGACGAAGGTGACGTTGACCTCGCGACCGAGCTTCTCCTCGAGACCCTCGAGTGCCGTGTCGACCTCTTGGCGCGATGGTCGGCCCACCAGCAGCAGGTCGACATCGCCGGGGGGCCCTCCGGTCTCGCCTTCGTACCGTGCAGCCCACGAGCCGTGCACGTAGGCGCTCCTCACGCCCTCGATGCCGGTCAAGGTCTTCTCCAGGACCGCAGCCGGTCCGAAGGTCACGATCAGCAGCTGGCGCAGAGGAGCCGTCGCGGGGTTCTCCGGCGCCGGGTGCAGCCGCACCGCCCGCCCCACCCGCTCTCCGCGCAGGAGCCCTGCTTCGATCAACCGGCGTGCCTCTCGAGACACGGTCGCGTCGGGGGCGTCGAGCACGTGAGCGAGATCGGAAGCGGTCACCGGTTCGTCGGCGGTCAGCACCCACAGCAGTAGTCGGGCCTGCAGCTGCGAACGGAATATCGGCATCAGCGCCGGCGCGTCGGTTCTCACATCACGCACTTTATCACTCGTCAAACGAGCATCTCGCGGCGGGTGCTCGATGAGCGGGACGGTCAGTCCTAGCCGCGGGCCTCCGATGCCGACTCGTGCGCGAAGCGGTCGGCGGAGAACTGCGCCACGAGCTCCCGCTTGTGGACCTTCCCGCTGGCCCCGATGGGCAGCTCCGCCACGAGGTGGACGTACCGCGGGTACTTGTAGGCGGCGATCCGCTCCTTGACGAACTCGATCACCTCGGCCTCGTCGAGCGTCACGCCCTCGCGAGCGATGACGGCGGCGTGGATCTCTTGACCGCGCGTGGCGTCGGGGAGGCCGAACACCGCCGCGTTGAGGATGCCCGGGTGCCGCAGGAGCACATCCTCGACCTCGCTCGGGTACACGTTGTAGCCGTTGCGCACGAGCATGTCCTTCTTGCGGTCGACGATCGTGATGATGTCGTCCGCGTCCTTGGTGCCGAGGTCGCCGGTGCGGAACCAGCCGTCGACCATCGCGTCCGCCGTGTCGTCGGGACGCCCCAGGTAGCCCTTGAAGAGGTTGTGCCCGCGCACGACGATCTCGCCGATCTCCCCAGGTCCCAGGACGTCGATGCGGTCCTCCACCGCCGAGTCGGCGATCTCCACGTCGACGCCCCAGAGCGCCCGTCCCACCGTCCCGGGTCGCGGCTCCTCGCCCACGTAGTTGAAGGACACGGTCGGGGAGGTCTCGGTGAGTCCGTAGCCCTCGTGCACCTCGGCGCCGAACGTCGACTCGAAGGCCTCGAGCACGCTCACCGGCAGCGAGGCGCCGCCGGACACGGCGTACTTGAGCGGCGGGCGGTGCGTCGAGGTCTCGGCGGCCGCGAGCAGCGCGATGTACATCGTCGGGACGGCCGTGAACACGGTCGCCTTCTGCGCGGCCATGAGCTCGAGCGCCTCGACGGGCTCGAAGCGCGGGATGAGGAGAACGGCGGCGCCGCGCCGGAAGGCGGTGTTCATCACCGAGCTCTGGCCGAAGCTGTGGAAGAGCGGGAGCCCGCCGAAGACGACGTCCTCCTTGCGGAGGTCGAACGTGTCGAGAAGGTTCACGTGCACCTGCTCGACGAGCGCGAGGTGCGAGCCCACCGCCCCCTTCGGCCGGCCCGTCGTGCCGCTCGTGTAGAGGATCGTCGCGGCGGCGAGCGGGTTGACGGACTCGTAGCGACCGAGGGGCTGCGACCCGCCGGCGAGGTCCTCGAGCCGCGGGAACGGCACCTTCTCCGCGAGCTCGTCCGGCACGAGCACGGTCACGAGAGGGACCCCCGCGGCAGCCGCGGCCGGCCCCGCCTCGCCGAGGAGCGGGGCCGCAGCCACGAGGACGCGCGCACCCGAGTCGCGCAGGACGAACTCGATCTCCTCGGTCTTGAAGAGCAGGTGGATCGGGACGACGACCGCGCCGAGGGAGAGCGCCGCGTAGTAGACGCGCGGGAAGTCCGGGACGTTGGGGACGAGCATCGCGACGCGGTCGCCGCGGCCGATCCCGAGCTCGCGCAGCGCGCCGGCGTACGCGAGCGTCTGCGCCCACAGGTCGCCGTAGGTGATGGAGCGGCCGAAGCACACGACCGCGGTGCGCTCGGGCATGCGGTGGGCGGTCTCGGCGAGGATCGCGGCCACCGAGAGGCTGCCGCGGCCGGGTCCGGTGATGGCCTCGTCGGTCTGCTCGAGGTCCTGGGTCTGAGCGGGGTGTGAGGTCGACATGCGTGCTCTTCCTTTCATCGTCGTTGATGAGGCGGGTGCTGGTCGGTGCTCGTGACGGCCTGGTCAGGCCCGTGGTCGTTGCTCGGCCTTGCCGAGGGAGGAGCGGTGGACCTCGTCGGGCCCGTCGGCGAGGCGCAGGGCGCGCGCACCGGCGAACATCTCCGCGAGCGGCTGGTCCTCGCTGAGCCCTGCGGCGCCGAAGAGCTGGATGGCACGGTCGAGGATGCGTTCGACCGCGAGCGGGACGCCCACCTTGATGCTCTGGATCTCGGTCATCGCCGCCCGGTTGCCGAGCGTGTCCATGAGCCACGCCGTCTTGAGGACGAGCAGCCGCAGGGACTCGATGGTGATGCGGGACTCGGCGAACCACTCGCGCACCACGCCCTGCTCGCCGAGCGGCCGGCCGAACGCGACCCGGGACGCGGCACGCTCGCGCATGAGGTCCACGGCGCGCTCGGCCATGCCGATCGTGCGCATGCAGTGGTGGATGCGGCCCGGCCCCAGACGGGCCTGGGCGATGGCGAAGCCCTCGCCCTCGCCGGCGAGGATGTTCGACGCGGGCACGCGAACCCCGTCGAAGCGGATCTCGGCGTGACCGCCGTGGTCCTTGTCGTCGTAGCCGAAGACGGTCAGCGGGCGCACGACCGTCACGCCCGGGGTGTCTCGCGGGACAAGGATCATGCTCTGCTGCCGGTGGCGCGGTGCGTCGGGGTCGGTCTTGCCCATGACGACGAGGATCGCTGCGTCGGGGCTCATCGCGCCTGTCGACCACCACTTGGTGCCGTCGACGACGTAGTGGTCGCCGTCGCGCCGGATGCGGGTGGCGATGTTCGTCGCGTCCGACGACGCGACGTCGGGCTCGGTCATGCAGAACGACGAGCGGATCACACCGGCCAGGAGCGGTCGCAGCCACTGGTTCTTCTGCTCGGGCGTGCCGAACTGGTGGAGGACCTCCATGTTGCCGGTGTCCGGCGCGGCGCAGTTCATCGCGACGGGCGCGAGCTTGTGGCTGCGCCCGGTGAGCTCGGCGACCGGCGCGTACTGGAGGGTGCTCAGGCCGGTGCGCCCGTCCTCGTGCTCGCCGGGGAGGAAGAGGTTCCACAGGCCGCGCGAGCGCGCCTCGACGCGCAGCTCGTCGACGACCGGGCGGAAGGTCCACCGGTCCGGCGTCTCGCGCAGCTGGCGTTCGAGGACCGGTTCGGCCGGGTAGACGCACTCGTCGAGGAAGGCCTGCGTGAGGTCGATGTACTTCTGAGCCGTGGCGTCGTGCGTGAAGTCCATGGTGTCCCTACCGGTGGGTGATCGGGGTGGTGACGCCGAGGGTCCGCAACCCGTCTGCGGCGAGCAGCGGGACCATCCCGCCGACGGCCTCGAAGCCGGCGCCGACCGTCTCGCCGGCGCGGAAGCGGAAGTGGATGCCCTCGAGGATGATCGCGAGCTTGTACGCGGCGAACGCCCGGTACCAGGAGAGGTCGGGGACGCGGATCCCGCGCGCCCGGGCGTAGGTGTCGACGAGCTCGGAGAACGCGGGGTAGCCGGCGCCGGGCTCGACGGCGCTGGGCGTGACGGCCCCGGCCTCGAGAGTGTCGGCCGTCTCGACGACGGCCCGGATGTCCCAGTAGAGGTCGAGGAGCCCGAGGTCGGTGAACGAGTCGCCGATCGTCGCCATCTCCCAGTCGAGGATCGCGGCGATCGTCGGCGGGATGCCCGACGCGCTGGGGACCAGGCGCACGATCGCGTTGTCGAGGCGGTAGTCGCCGTGGATGAGCGACGAGTGCGTCGTCTCGGGGACCGAGGAGCTGAGCCGGTCCTGGAGGAGGTCGAGGTCGGGGAGGTCTCTGCTGCGGGAGAGGGCGTACTGCTTGCCCCAGCGGCGCACCTGGCGCTCGAGGAACCCGTCGGGTCGCCCGAGGTCCCCGAGCCCGACGGTGCCGGGGTCGACGGCGTGGAGGTCGGCGAGCCGGGCCGCGAGCTCGAGGCTGAGCGCCCGCAGCTGCTCGGGGGCGAGGTCGGCGTTGTCGGCGGACGAGGACAGGACGCGGCCGTCGACGTGCTCCATGAGGTAGAACGGCGTCCCGACGCCGGCCTCGCCGGCCGCGTCGTCGTGGAAGAGGAACGCGCCGGGGACCGGGACGGGCGTCGGTGCGAGCCCGGAGATGACGCGGAACTCCCGGGCCATGTCGTGTGCCGTGCTCAGCACGTGGCCGAGGGGCGGGCGCCGGAGGACGAGCGTCGACGCGCCGCCGTCGACCCGGTAGGTGAGGTTGCTGCGACCGCCGGTGAGGAGCTGCGCCCGGAGCGGGCTGCCGGTGAGGAGCTCGGGGTGCGTGCTGCGGAGCCACGACTCGAACGTCGCGGTGGACAGTCCGACAGGTTCCGCCGGGGCGTCGCTCACGGTGGTGTCCCTCTCGCAGGTGTGACGTGACGCGCTCCGGTGCGCACCTCGTGCCGTGCTCCGAGGCTAGCATACCGCCCAGTCGGTTTGGTCTTGCTCCGGACGACCTGTTCAGCCGACCAGGCTCTCCTCGATCGCCGCTCGCAGCCCGTCGGAGATCGGCGCCGGCCGCCGTGTCTGCCGATCGACGAAGACGTGCACGAAGCGCCCCGTCGCGAGCAGCGTCCCGTCCGGCCCGGCGATCGCGGTCTCCCACGTCACGCTCGTCCTGCCGAGGCGCCCGGCGCGCAGGCCCACGGTGAGCACGTCCGGGAAGCTCCCGGACGCCACGTACTCGCACGACGACGACGCGCAGACCCCGATCGAGTCGCCGTCGGTGACGTCGAGATGGCCCGACGCGATGAGCCACGAGTTGATCGTCGTGTCCATCGCCTCGTAGTACACGGCGTTGTTGATGTGGCCGTAGACGTCGTTGTCGTTCCAGCGCGTGGCGAAGGTGGCGGTGTGGCCGTACTCGTCCATGGTGCTCCGGTCTCGTGCGTCGAGTGGGATGGGTGTCGAGCGGCGTGGTGGGCGTCGGTGCCCGGTTCAGGTGGGACGCAGCACGAGGCGGAACGCGGCGAGCGCGCGCTCGCCGCTGGGTGCTTCGCCGGTGATGAGGTCGGCGTAGGTGAAGGACTCGGAGATGCGCACGAGGAGGTAGGCGAGGTCGTGGCACGGGAGCGAGAGGGTCATGCGGCCTGCGTCGCTCTCCTCGCGCAGGGCGGCCTCGGTCACGGCGACGAAGCGGCGCTGGACGTGGCTGTCCTTGGTGGTGAGGAGGCGCAGGGCGCGGGCGGGCTCGCGGCGGAGGAAGGTGCGGAAGTACTCGGCGTCGATGAGGGCGTCGGCGAAGTCGGTGAGCACGGTGACGACCCGGTCGGCTCCGGCGCCGACGGCGCGGCGGTCGACCTGGTCGAGCGTGGGTGCGGCGAGCGACCAGAGGACCTCGGAGAGGAGGGCGTCGCGCTTGCCGACCCAGCGGAAGAGCGAGGTGCGGTCGACGCCGAGCTCGGCGGCGAGGACGGTCATGTCGATGCGCTCGCCGGCGATGAAGGTCTTGCGGGCGTGGACGAACGCCCGCAGGGCGTCGGTGTGCTGCTCGGGACCGGGCTCGAGGCGGCGGGAGAGCGGGCTGGGCACGAGGTGCGTGCCCAGGCTTCCCATGCCGGTGACGGCGAGCTGGTCGGTCATGGGTGCACCCTAGCCGCGCGCCGAAGCGCCGTGCAACGTTTCCCGATCTGATGCAACTGCCCCTCCCGAAGGTCTATGCAACGTTCCTGGATGTGATGCATAGTGGGCGTGCGCGGCTCACCCACCGCCGCGCGCCCACCGAGAGCAACGGAGCTCACCGATGCCCACGCACCACCTCGAGGTCGACTTCTTCCACTTCCAGGACAGCCTCACCACCCGCGAGAACTCCTCGGTCCTCGAGATCCGCGAGTTCTTCGACACCCACGTGCGCCCCATCGCGGACGACTGCTGGGACCGTGCGGAGTTCCCGCACGAGATCGTCCCCGGACTCGGCAACCTCGGCGTCCTCGGGTCCTCCTGGGAGGAGTCGCGCCACTTCGAGAACAGCGCGCAGTACCGCGGATGGGCTGCACTCGAGATGGCGCGGGTCGACGCCTCGATGACGACGTTCGTCGGCGTGCAGAGCGGTCTCGCCATGGGCGCGATCGGCGTCGGCGGCTCCGACGTCCAGCGCAAGCAGTGGCTGCCCGCCATGGGTCGCGGCGAGATCATCGGCGCGTTCGGCCTCACCGAGCCGCTCTCCGGCTCAGACTCCGCGCGCGGCCTGCGGACCACCGCCGAGCGTCGCGGCGACTCCTGGGTGCTCAACGGTGCCAAGCGCTGGATCGGCAACGCGACGTTCGCCGACGTCGTCGTCATCTGGGCCCGCGACCTCGCCGACGACCAGGTCAAGGGCTTCATCGTCCCCACCGAGACGCCCGGCTTCACCGCGACGAAGATCGAGGGCAAGCAGAGCCTGCGCATCGTCCAGAACGCCGACATCGTCCTCGACGGCGTGGTCGTCCCCGAGGAGCTGCGGCTCCAGGAGATCCGGTCGTTCCGCGAGGTCGCCACCGTCCTGCGCCTCACCCGAGCCGAGGTCGCCTGGCAGGCGGTCGGCAACTCGATCGGCGCGTACGAGGCCGCGCTCGCCTATGCCAAGGAGCGCGAGCAGTTCGGCAAGCCCATCGCTGGCCACCAGCTCGTCCAGGACCTCCTCACCCGGTGCCTGGGCAACATCACCGCGAGCATCGCCCTGTGCATGCAGGTGTCGAAGCTCCTCGACGAGGGCCGTCAGGGCGACGAGCACGCAGCCCTCGCCAAGTCCTTCGCCACGAGCCGGATGCGCGAGACCGTCGCCTGGGCCCGCGAGGTCATGGGCGGAAACGGCATCCTCCTCGACCACGGTGTCGCCCGCCGCTTCGCCGACGCCGAGGCCATCTACTCCTTCGAGGGCACGCGCGAGATGAACTCACTCATCGTCGGCCGAGCCATCACCGGTCACGCCGCCTTCGTCTGACCCGACCTCGTCTGCCACCTCCACCACCTCCACAGCCGGACCCGAGCCGAAGGACCACGCCATGCCCGAAGCAGTCATCGTCGCCACCGCACGATCCCCCATCGGACGCGCCTTCAAGGGCTCGCTCACCGGCGTCCGCGGGGACGACCTCACGGCGACGATCGTCGCAGCGGCGCTCGCGAAGATCCCCGGCCTCGACCCGTCGACCGTCGACGACCTCATCCTCGGCTGCGGCCTGCCGGGCGGGGAGCAGGGCATGAACATGGCTCGCGTCGTCGCGACGCTGCTCGGCCTCGACACGGTGCCCGGCACGACCGTGACGCGCTACTGCGCCTCGAGCGTGCAGAGCACGAGGATGGCGTTCCACGCCATCAAGGCCGGCGAGGGTGACGTGTTCATCTCGGCCGGGGTGGAGACCGTCAGCCGGTCGGCCACGGGGACGAGCGACTACATCCCCGGGCACGACGTGCTCAACCCGCGCTTCGCGGACGCCGCCGCCCGGACGGAGAAGCTCGCCGAGGGCGGCGTCGACTGGACGGACCCCCGCACGAGCGGGCTGCTCCCCGACATCTACATCGCCATGGGCCAGACCGCCGAGAACGTCGCACGGATGACCGGCGTGACGCGGGCGGAGCAGGACGAGCTCGCGGCGCTCAGCCAGAACCGCGCCGAGGCGGCGATCGCGAGCGGCTTCTGGTCCCGCGAGATCACACCGATCACCCGGGCGGACGGGACTGTCGTCTCCGCCGACGACGGCCCGCGCGCCGGTGTCACCGTCGACACCCTGGCCACCCTCCAGCCGGTCTTCCGGCCCGACGGCACGGTCACGGCCGGCAACTGCTGCGCCCTGAACGACGGTGCGGCGGCGCTCGTCATCATGAGCGACACCCGCGCCGCCGAGCTCGGCCTCACGCCGCTCGCCCGCATCCTCTCGACGGGTGTCAGCGGGCTGTCGCCGGAGATCATGGGGCTCGGGCCGGTCGAGTCGAGCCGTCGCGCCCTCGCCCACGCCGGCCTGACGATCGACGACATCGACCTCGTCGAGATCAACGAGGCCTTCGCCGCCCAGGTCATCCCGTCCGCACGCCAGCTCGGGGTCGACTACGACAGGCTCAACGTCCACGGCGGCGCGATCGCCGTCGGGCACCCGTTCGGGATGACGGGGGCCCGCATCACCGGGACGCTGCTCAACGGCCTGCAGACGCTGGACAAGGAGCTCGGGCTCGAGACCATGTGCGTCGGCGGCGGGCAGGGGATGGCGATGGTCGTCGAGCGGCTCAGCTGAGCCACGGCTCAGCCGAGACGCTCGCCCGGATCACTCCAGCTCGTCCGCCGCCCGCCGGGCCTCGCTCGCCTCGTCCGGCCGGCCCGTCGCATCGAGCGCGTCCGCAAGACGCAGGCGCAGCGCGACGTTCAGCCCGTAGTCGAGCGGTGCGCGCTCGATGCCTGCGCGGTAGGCGACCACGGCATCGGCTGGGCGGTCGATCTCCTCGAACGCCAAGCCGGCGAAGTGCTCAGCGAGAGCGGCCTGGTCCGCGTCGTCCACGGCGGCGAAGAGGTCGGCTGCGGCCAGCGCCGTCCGCGCTGCCTCGTCGTCGTGGCCGAGCGGCGCGAGGACGCGCGCCCGCGTGTAGGTGGCGAAGGCCACCAGCGGCTCTGCGTCGTGCGCCTGCGCGAGCGCGATCGCCTCGTCGATCGTCACGAGCGCGGCCTCGTCCTGCATGGACGCCTGGGCCGTCGACAGCTCCGTGAGCGCATCGAAGAGCGTGCGAGAGCCGTCGTCGGCGCGACGGGCCAGGGCCACGGCCTCCGTCAAGGTCTCTGCGGCCTCGTGCTCGTCGTCGAGCGAGAGCATCGCGGTGCCGGCCAGGGTCAGCATCTCCGCGGCGTCGACGAGGCGGCCCGCCGCCTCGTAGCCCTCGGCGGCCGAGAGCCACGAGCCGATCGCTGCGTGGGTGTCTCCCGTGGCGGCCGTCGCGCGCCCGAGCAGATCGGCCACTACGGAGCTTCCGGTCGCACCGGCCTCGTCGAGCGACGCAAGCTCGTCCCGCGCGTTCGCCAAGAGATCCAGCGCCTCGTAGGTCTCGTCCTCCCCGCCCGTCATGAGGAGGAAGCGGGCGAGCTCCGTCCCCCGCGCCCACGTGGGAGCCCCGGCCGCCGTGGTCTGGTCGAGCGCGAACCGCTGACGCGCGACGGCTCCGGCGAGGTCCTCGGCGTCGGCGCGCGCCCCCGCCGCGATCTCCGCGGCTCCTGCGGCGTGGATGCGCGCGCCCAGCCGTGCGTAGATCGTCGTCGCGCGGTCGGCGTCGGCCGACGCCCGGTGCGGGTCGTCGGCGCCGCGCAGCACGAACGCCCGCATCTCCAGCGCGATGGCAGCGTGGACGGGCTCGGGCTCGACGGCGCGGTCGCCGTCGAGGACAGCGCCGAGCGCGGTGAGGGCGGTGTCCAGGTCGCCCGCGCTGAGGGACAGCTGTGCGCGGAAGAAGTGAGCGCGGTCGACGTCCTGCACCTCCCTGGCCATCTCGAGGTGAGCGATCGCGCGGTCGATGCGGGCGTCGAGCTCGGCGCGTTCGTCGAGGCCGTCGGCGCCGTCGGCGCGGTCGGCAGCCAGCCGGGCAGCGACGTAGGACAGCTCGAGCTCGGCGACCAGCCGCGGTGAGACGGGACCGCGGTCGAGCTCGGCGACGACGCCCCGCACGTTCTCCTCGCTGCCCACGTCGTAGAGCGACAGGCCCCGTCGTTCCTCGCTGTCCGCCTGCTCCGTCTCCCCGCCGGTGCGCAGGGCGTCCAGCCGTGCCTCGTGGAACTCGAGAGCCTCGTCGTGGTGATCCGTGCTGACGAGCGAGAAGCAGATGAGCCGCAGGGCCTTCTGGAGCTCGTCCGGGGTGGCTGTCGCGGTCGCACGCCGGGCCGCAGCGAGGGCCTCGTCCGGGTAGGACAGCGTGAGCATCGCCCTCGACCGCACGAGCCACCCGGCTGCGGTCTCCGGCTCGGGGTCGAGATCGACGGCCGGGACGTGGCGTGCTGCTTCGAGCGGGACGTCGTAGCGCTCGTCCGCGAGGGCTTGGGCAGCGCGCAGGGTCCGGGCGTAGTGGTCATTGCCGTTGCGCGCGTCGAACGCGGCGCCGATGTCTGCCGCAGCCGCCCACGCGGCTGCGGCCAGCTCCTCGGCGGTCCAGGGCGTCTCACGAGCGGGGAAGAAGCTCGCGAGCGCAGGGGACTCGGGGCCGCTGACGACCGTGTCTCCGTAGCCGTCGGCCGTCACCACCGTGCAGGCGATCGCCACGGCTTCGAGCGCCTTGCGGTGCGCGAGCCCGTCCAGCCCGTCGTGAGCGAGCCACGGGAGGTGGCGCTCCACCATCGACAGGGCTCGGGCGGCGTTCCCCGTGAGTGCGACGAAGATGATGTGGTGCGCGACGATGAGCAGCCTCTCGGGGTCGGCCCGGGAGTCGCGGTAGCTGCGCCGGTGAGCCCGGACGGCGTCGTCCGCCCGTCCCACGCGCACGAGCGGGAGCAGGGAGACCGCGAAGGCGTGCTCCGGCTCGTCGCTGCAGGTGAAGCCGTCGGCCACGAGCTCGTCGAGGACAGTGACGAGCTCCGTGTCACGTCCGGTCAGGGCGAGCAGCGAGATGTCGTCGCTGTACGTGCACGCCTCGCAGTGGCTGTGGCTGTCCCGCGGGGTGCGCTTGAGCTCGAGGCGCAGCGCCTCGGCGTCGTCGAGGCGCCCGTTCGCGGTGGCTTCGTCGAGCCTGGCGGTGAGGACCCCGCTCTGCCCGAGCCCGGCGCGCTCGTAGCGCTCGGCCATGTCGACGAGCACGGCGTCGATCGTCTCGCGCGGGAAGATCGGCGAGCTGGAGACGGCTCCGATCATCCACTTGTACTGCCACATGAGGTCCGACGGCCCGTGGAGGTCGAGGTCGAACGTGGTCGGGTCGCTGTCGTGCATCGCGAGGCACCAGGAGAACGAGCTCACCAGCGTGTCGGTGTCGCCGACCATCTTGGCGGAGACGTTCAGCCGGGCGCGCGTCTGGTACTCCAGCTGGGGATCGCCGGACTCGGCGGCTACCGCGACGGCCGCGCGCACCAGCGCGATCTCTTCCGGGCCGTACGGTGTGAGGTCCACCTGCCGGAGCAGCTCCGCGACCTCGTCGTGAGCACTGCGTGCCATGGTGGGTCTCCTAGTCGTTGAAGGGGACGAGATCGACGTCGTCGAGGCCGACGCTGAGCGCGAGGATGTCTGACATCGCCTGGGTCATCAGGCGGCGCTCGGCCGCGCCGAGCGGGTTGTGGCCCGCGAGGAGCGCCTGGATGTACATGAGGTGGACGGTCCGTGTGAAGACAGCGTCGTCACGCACGGCGACGAGCGACCGCACGAGCGGGCTGGTCCAGTTCAGGCACAGTCGAGCGCGGGCGGAGGCGTCACCGTCCGGGTGGGCCGCGCCGCTCAGGTACTCGTCGGCGCGCGCGACGATCCCGCCCCACAGCGGCGAGGCCTTGCCGGCGGACCGGCGCCGGTCCGCCGGCAA